>NZ_JAVRCE010000023.1:14714-109982 GCF_034530915.1 Nostoc sp. DedQUE09 | reverse complement strand
TATCTCTCATGATATTGACAAACTCCTTCATCTTATGGAATGAAACAGCCCTGCCTTGGCAAGGGGGGATTAAGGGGGGTAATTCCAGGGTTTGGGCTTCATTACAAAGATGTGTGTACACCATAGCCTTGTAAAGGGGGGAAACAAGAAAAATCTGGTTTCCTCCCCCAATACATACGGGGAGGGTTAGGGACGGGTAAAAAATATTTGATACATCAATCACGACTTTTCAAACATCCTCTAAATCCCTCTCCCAAACTTGGGAGAGGGACTTTGAATTTAGTCCCCCTTCTCACAATATTGGGAGAAGGGGTTAGGGGATGTAGCAAGATCCCGCAGGGTGGGCGAATTTTGCATTTATTCAAGACGGCTAATTAGTTTTACCACATAAAAATGCCCCTCTCCGAGTCGGAGAGAGACACTTTTGAACTTTAGTTCTAGGTAGAGAATTTCGTATAACTCACATTAAGATACCGTTATCATAGGGTTCGTTAAACTTTAGTCTAATGCACCCTATTAGTAAATTAAGTGTCTCTCAAAAGTGCTTACTTTACACCAGCAGGGATCTTTTGAGTTTTAGTAGTAGCCGCTTTGCCATTCTCTGCCTTAATTTCTGCTACTTGTAAATGAGCTTCTAAGAACCAGAGTCGTTTGTCAATGGTGCGGGAAATTTCGGTGTAAAGGTCAGCAGTATCGAGGTCGCCTAATTCATCAGTTTTGTCGATCGCTTCCCGGAGATGTTTAGCGTAGAGTGCATAACGATCTGCCAACGCTGTCACATGGTCTTTACCATCCAAAATATCTAAGGGATATTCTGGCAAAATTGAATTACTAGCTGCGGCGCGCGCTGTTCCAAAAGCATATCCGCCTAAAGCTGTAACGCGTTCAGCTAGCATATCGATGTATCCTTCTAATTCCCCAGCAAGTTCATCAAATAATAGGTGTAGCTGGTAGAAGTCAGTTCCTTTAACATTCCAGTGCGCTTGCTTTGCTTGGGTTTTTAGGTCTGAAGTAGCTGCCAAGCTTTGGTTGAGAAGTACCACGATTTGAACTCGCGCTTCGGCGGGAATGTCAATGCGGGTAGGGTACAAACGTGATGTAATGCTGTTGTCACTCATGATTCTACGTTGTTAATGCCTTTTAAATCCAACTCTACAGAATTGCAAGGCTAGGCGAAACTCTCTGACGATGGATTGAATTAATGCCTGAATGTGTTACTGTTTATTACTATTAGTTAAATACGATGGTTTTCTATGGTATTGAATGTACCACCGAAAAGGCGATCGCGAATTACATCACTCTGCAAAAAGTCATGGGGAAAACCCAGTTCAATTTGACTCACTTCATTTAAACGTTGCAAATGTTCTGGCGAGAGGGTGATATTTAAAGAAGCTAAGTTATCTTGAAACTGCGTTAATTTACGTGCCCCAATTATCGGAATAATCACACCACTTTGAGCGTGTAACCAAGCTAATGCTACTTGTGAAGGTGTGTATCCAATTTCGGTTGCAACTTCACTGACAACTTGAGCGACCGCTAAATTCCGTTCTGAAATAGTTCCAAACACTGGATTTACTAATCTTCCTTGTTCGCTACTCTCTTGAGGAGGCTGATTATACTTACCTGTCAGCACACCACCACCTAAAGGCGACCACGGTGTTACTGCTAAATCTAAGGCTTTAGCCATCGGTAGCAAGTCACGTTCTGGTGTTCGTTGAATTAAACTATACTCAATTTGTAAAGCGACAAACTGCGTCCATCCTTGGTATTGGGCGATGGTATTTGCTTGGGAAACGATCCAAGCGGGTGTATCAGAAATACCGATGTAAAGTACTTTACCTTGACGCACTACATCATCAAGCGATCGCAAAACTTCTTCAATCGGTGTTGTGAAATCCCAAGCGTGCAACCAGAATAAATCAATGTAATCGGTATTCAGCCGTTTCAGGCTACCTTCTAAAGACTGAATTAAATTCTTGCGATGGTTTCCACTGGCGTTAGGGTCGCCCTTTTTGTTATTCATCTGCAAGGGAAAGGAATATTTTGTCGCAACTACAAAGCGTTCTCGTTCTTTAGCAATCAACTCACCGACAATTTTTTCACTGCTACCATCGGTATAACCGTTGGCGGTGTCAATGAAATTTCCCCCTGCTTCTGCATAGCTATCAAAGATTTTCCGACTTTCGTCAACAGATGCACCCCAACCCCAATCTTCACCAAAGGTCATGGTTCCCAAGGAGAGTTCAGAGACTCTTAACCCGCTTTTGCCCAAGAGTTTATATCTCATGAATATTTTCTCATTAATGAAAAAACTAAGCAAATACCATTCCAAAGGCATGATAACTGGAAACTGGGAGCGATGTTTGACTTAATACATCGACCTGCTATGTTAATGCATCGACCCGTTATGTTAATACATCGACCCGTTATGTTAATGCATCGACCCGTTATGTTAATACATCGACCCGTTATGTTAATACATTGACCTGTTATGTTAATACATTGACCTGTTATGTTAATACATCGACCCGTTATGTTAATGCATCGACCCGTTATGTTAATGCATCGACCTGTTACGTTAATACAGCCTCGTTTTACTTCGCACTGGTTTAGTTAGACAAGAGCAATGCCTGCGGTGGTAGTCACTGACTTGTACTGAGCGCAGTCGTTGGCGCAGCCTCTCGCAGAGAAGTAGCTTTGTCGTACCCCTCCGGGGAAGCAAGCTACGCGCAGCGTGTCGCAGACAGACGCTGCGCGAACGTAGAGAAGTGCGGGCTATGCTTACGCAATTAATTCGCCGCCTCATGGTAGTTTTGCTTGATAGTACCTTCGTTACAATAAGCCTACGTCAAGTCAAAACATAATGACCTACACCTCGCCCAAGCTACTTACCTTTGAGGAATTTATCGCCCAATATGGTGACAATACACGCTACGAATTAATCGACGGGCAATTAAGAGACATGGAACCTACAGGGCCACACGAAGCTATTGCAGGTAATATTGCAGGTAGAATCTATGTCGAAATTTTTAATTCTAATTTCAACTGGCTAGTTCCAAAAACTTGTCTGATAAAACCACCTGCGGCTGAAGCGACAGCACTGCGTCCTGATGTAATTGTTTTAGATAAAACCGAACTTAGTAAAGAACCGCTTTGGCAAAAAGAACCGATTATTTGTAACGGCAGTACTATTAAGCTTGTTGCTGAAGTTGTGAGTACTAATTGGCAAGACGATTATGCAAGAAAAGTGGAAGAATACGCTTTTCTTAACATCCCAGAATATTGGATTGTGGATTTTCGTGGCTTAGGTGGTTTGCAGTTTATCGGCAATCCCAAACAACCAACCTTTACCGTTTGTCAGTTAGTGAATGGTGTGTACCAGCAACAACAATATCGTTTAGGAGATACTATTTTTTCTGATGTCTTGCCAAATTTACAACTGAAGCTAGATGACATTATGCATATTTGAACTGGAGATTGGTTTCGGTAAGGTAAGAGCGATCGCTACAGTTTTCTAAGCTAGAATACCAAAGTCGTGTTTAGATACATCCGACAATTCAATTGCCAAATGAGCCATTATTTTTATGAATTATTACGTAATCTACGACGGAAATTGTAATCTCTGCGTTACCCTAGTGCAATTGCTAGAAACCTTAGACCAAGGAAAGTTGTTTCGCTACAGTCCTATGCAAGATGAGCAAACACTTTTACAGTGGGGAATTTCAGCCCAAGATTGCGAACAGGGAATGATCTTAATTGATGGCAATGACCCTCAGAGACGTTGGCAAGGTAGTAATGCCGCAGAAGAAATTGGGCGGTTATTGCCAGCAGGAAGTATATTTGTAGACGCTTATCGAGCATTGCCGGGGGTGAAATGGGCAGGCGATCGCTTTTACGAACAAATCCGCGATAACCGCTACACCATATTTGGTAAGCGTTCTAATACATATCAATCGGCATACTGTGTGGATGGTAGCTGCAAGCCGTAGGAGTGAACAGCCGTGCTACCCTACGAATGCCCGGTTTTTTCTCCGTCATTTCTCCCACATTTGTCATTAGACTGAATTTATTCTGGTCAAAAATCCGCCTCCAGATGCTAGCAAAAAGTCTGGTAGACCAACCATTATGCTATCTGGCGTGTTTGTAAATATTGTGCAATCAATGACATTTGCGATCGCCTATGGCGGGCGTGTACGCCATCGCGCCACAATTCGGCACAACAAACTGAACTGATGGGAGGATACTGCGTGAAAATTGGTGCTCAATACTTGGGTAACGGAGAGTGTGAATTTACAGTTTGGTCTCCGCTATTAGATAGCGTCACGGTAAAAATTTTGACGCCAGAAGAGCAGTTAATTCCCCTCAAGCCTCAATCTGAGGGATACTGGCACACGAAAGTCAACGATGTGTATCCGGGTACGCTTTATCGGTATGTCTTGAATGGCCAAGACAACTTTGCCGATCCGGCGTCGCAGTATCAACCGGAAGGGGTGCATGGGCCGTCGCAAATTGTCGATCATGATTTTGAGTGGACTGATGAAGGGTGGACTGGGATTCCTGTGGAATCAATGATTTTCTACGAAGTTCATGTTGGGACATTCACGCCGGAAGGAACTTTTACCGCCATCATTCCCCGTTTACCAGAACTCAGAGAACTGGGAATTAACGCCATTGAAATCATGCCCATCTCGCAGGTTCCGGGAGATACTCATATTGAAGCATCTCTGGCATATCGCAACTGGGGCTATGATGGCGTTTATCCTTATGCTGTCCAAAATTCCTACGGTAGTCCAGCCGAACTCAAGCAACTGGTAAATGCTTGCCATCAAAATAACATCGCCGTTGTGCTGGATGTGGTTTATAACCACTTTGGGCCGGAAGGCAATTATATGAGTCAGTTCGCGCCCTACTTTACTAAAACCTATAAAACCCCGTGGGGCGAAGCGATGAATTTCGACGATGCCCATAGTCAGGGCGTGCGAAATTATTTTATTGAAAATGCGCTTTACTGGTTGGGCGAATTCCACATTGATGCATTGCGCCTGGATGCCATTCAAGCAATTTATGACTTGGGAGCGAAGCATTTTTTGTGGGAATTGGCGGAAGCAGTTCATCATTTCTCACAACAAGGGCAAAGATGGAAACGCCATCTGATAGCCGAAAGCGATATGAATAATCCGCGAATAATTCGTCCAGCAGAATTGGGTGGATATGGACTCGATGCTCAGTGGAGTGATGATTTTCACCACGCATTGCATACACTGTTGACAGGCGATCGCCAAGGATATTATCAAGATTTTGGGAAATGTGCTGATTTAGCAAAAGCTTATAGTGATACTTTTGTCTACGATTGGAAGTACGCACCACACCGCAAGAGATTTCATGGCGTATCTTGCCGCGATCGCCCTTTATCACAGTTTACAATCTGCATTCAGAATCACGATCAAATCGGCAATCAAATGAAAGGAGAACGCCTCAGTCAGCGGATCTCTTTTGAAGGATTAAAGTTAGCCGCTGGCGCTGTGCTGCTATCGCCCAACTTACCCCTGTTATTCATGGGAGAAGAATACGGCGAAACTGCACCCTTCATTTACTTTGTCAGTCACTCCGATGCCGATTTGATTCAAGCAGTTCGAGCCGGACGCAAAGAAGAATTTGAAGCATTTCACTATGCAGACGATCCCCCAGATCCCGAATCGGCAGAAACTTTCCTCAAGTCTAAACTCAATTGGGAATTACGCAATCAAGGAAAGCACAAAGTTCTCTGGGATTGGTATCGTCAGTTAATTAATTTACGGAAGACACATCCAGCACTTCTTAACCAAGACCGCAATTTCATCGAAGCAACTAGCGATGAAGAGAAGGAATTGGTGATCGTGCGGCGTTGGTGCGAATCAAGTGAAATAATATTTGTGATGAATTTCAATTCGTCTCCAGTGACAGTGACTCTGCCGTTTGAGCAAAATGCGAATAAATTGTTGGACTCTGCTGATACCTCATGGTCTGGGCATGGTTCTGAAGCTGCTGAACATTTGTCTGTGGGCGAAGAAGTGAAATTGCAACCTACTAGTTTAGTACTCTATGAAAAAGCATGAGGGGGAGAGTTAGAACTTAAACTTTCAGCCTTATAACTTCAACGTTCGAGCATAAAGGTTTAAAGGCACTTATTCATCTCCCTGAAAATTTACCCCACCCTAACCCTCCCCTTGTAAAGGGGAGGGAACTAGATTTCTTGTTTCCCCCCTTACAAGGCAGGGCTGTTTCATTCCCCAAAGAGCTTTAAAAATCAAGGGTTATAGCAATTAAAAATTAGTTATTTTGTTACTAGCGTGCCGATGAAACCAACTATTTTACTGATATTTCAGTGCTTAAATATTCATCTCTTCGTCACGCTTACTTACAATTTTCTTGCTAACCATCTTGACAAATCCTGTTTGAAATGGAATGAATCAGCCCTGCCCTTACAAGGGGGGATTAAGGGGGGTAATACCCTTTTACTACCGAAAAGAGAACTTTTCAAACATCCTCTAAAATGTTCAGCGTTTACCCTCAAAACCCTTATTCCCCACTCCATACTAAAAAAATATGCGAATTCCTACCGCCACTTATCGAATCCAATTTACACCTCAGTTTGGCTTTGACAACGCCAAAGCGATCGCAGCTTATTTAGCAGATTTGGGTATTTCTGATTTATATGCTTCCCCCATTTTCAAAGCACGATCCGGGAGTACACACGGCTACGATATAGTAGATGCCACTCAACTTAACCCAGAATTGGGAACTAATGAATCCTTTGATGAATTAGTTAGTGAAATTCAATCCCTTGGTATGGGCTGGTTACAAGATATTGTGCCCAATCACATGGCCTACAGCAGCGAAAACGATTACTTGATGGACGTATTGGAACACGGCCCAGATTCCAGCTATACCGACTACTTCGACCTTTCTTGGAATGCTCCCTTTGGCGATCGCCAAGAGCGAATTCTCGCGCCGTTGCTGGGAGATTTCTATGGTACATCCCTAGAAAACGGACACATTCAACTGCAATATGAACAAAACGGTTTAACCGTCAACTATTACAGCTTAAAACTGCCACTGCGGTTAGAATCTTACACAAAATTTATCACCCATAATCTGGGTAAACTCACCCGGACACTGGGACGCAATCATCCCGATTTTATTAAGCTATTGGGAATTCTCTACATTCTCAAAAGTGTGCCCTCAGAAGTTGCCGGAAAACAGCGACAAGACCAAATCGCATTTATTAAAGGATTGCTTTGGGAACTCTACACTACAAACGACACCATCCGCGAGTTCATTGACGAGAATATCGAAACTTTTAATGGAGAACCAGGTAATTCAGAAAGCTTTAACCTTCTAGATGAATTACTGAATGAGCAATTTTACCGCCTTGCCTTCTGGAAAGTTGGCGCGGAGGAAATGAATTACCGCCGCTTCTTTACTGTTAATGAACTGATTTCCGTTAAAGTTGAAGAAGTGCGGGTTTTTAATAATACCCATAGCTTCATTCAAAAACTGGTTGAAGAAGGCAAATTTACAGGTTTAAGGATTGACCATATTGATGGACTTTATAACCCAATCCAGTATATAGAAAGGCTGCGGGAAAAGATGGGAGATGTTTATATCACCGTCGAGAAGATTTTAGAACTCACCGAAGAATTGCCGGAAAACTGGGGAATTGAAGGAACGTCTGGATATGACTTTCTCAACTATGTAAATGGCGTATTTTGTCAAACAGAAAATGAATCATCCTTCGATAAAGTTTACCAGAACTTTATTAGTTCCAGAGTAGATTATGCCTCGGTAGTGAAGGATAAAAAACACCTGATTTTGGAAAAGAATTTAGCAGGTGATATTGACAATTTGGCACTTTTGTTAAAGAACGTTTCCAGCAAATATCGCTATGGCAATGATTTTACACTGAATGGATTAAAAAGAGCGATCGCCGAAGTTTTGACACTGTTCCCGATTTACCGCACCTACATTACGCCTGATGGAATTGGAGAAAGCGATCGCGCTACCATTCAGAAAGTAATTGATCAAGCCAAAAAACAAACGCCCCTGTTGCAAAACGAACTGACCTTTATTGAAAAGTTAATGCTGCTAGAGTTTGATAATTCTCTGACTCAAACAGAACGCGAACAGTGGATATATTTTGTCTTGCGAATGCAGCAATACAGTGGCCCGTTAATGGCAAAAGGCGTAGAAGATACCACATTATATGTTTACAATCGGTTGCTGTCACTGAATGAAGTTGGGGGAAATCCTGGTCATTTTGGCATCGACCTAGCAAAATTTCATGCCTTTAACAAACAGCATCAAGAAACCTGGCCTCACACAATGAACACCACAGCCACCCACGACACCAAGCGCGGCGAAGATGTGCGGGCCAGATTGAATGTCCTCTCAGAAATTCCCGATGAATGGGATCAGCAGGTAAATACCTGGAGTGCGATTAATCGAGGACATCGTAGCGATCGCCACGGCTTCGCTATACCCGATCGCAACGATGAGTATTTTCTCTATCAAACCCTAGTAGGGGCGTTTCCTTTTGCCGAACATGAACATGCATCCTTTGTAGAACGAGTGAAGGATTATATAATAAAGGCAATCCGAGAAGCAAAGGTGCATACAGCCTGGTTACGACCTGATAGCGAGTATGAAGAAGCTTGTACCTCCTTTATTGAGAAAGTACTCGATCCTTCCCTCTCCGGGGAATTTCTAGAAGCCTTTCGTCCCTTTCAACAGCGAATTGCAGAGTATGGTATCTTCAATTCCCTTTCCCAAACTCTACTGAAGATTACCGCCCCTGGCGTACCAGATGTATACCAAGGAACAGAACTTTGGGAACTAAGTCTAGTTGATCCAGACAATCGTCGTCCCGTGGATTTTGAACAGCGACGTACTTACTTAAGCGCCATCCGTGAACAGGTAAAAACAGACATTCTCGGACTGATTCAGGAGTTACTAAACGACAAAACAGACGGTAGAATCAAACTGTTTTTAACGGCTCAATTACTCCAAGCCAGAACAAACTATGTCTCATTATTCCAGGACGGCGATTATTTACCGTTAGAAGTTCAAGGAACCTACGCCAATCACATTATCGCCTTTGCACGGCGCGAGGGAAATCAAACAGCGATCGCGATCGCACCCCGCTTTTTAACCAGCCTCATCCAGCCAGGAGAAAACCCCTTGGGCGAATCAGTTTGGCGAGATACACACCTGCAACTACCCCCCGGAACTTCCTCCACCTGGAAAAACGTCCTAACTCAGCAACCCTTACAAGCTACAGAAACCCTATCAATCGCAACAGCCCTCACCCATTTCCCAGTTGCCCTCTTAATTAGCACTATCGAGTAAAAACAAAAATCAATCCCACGCAGAGAGAACCCTATAAAACCTCAGCGTTCCTCTGCGCTTCCCTTGGCGACGGCAGTCCTCATGGGGGAAACCCCCTTGGCGCTAGCCTCTCCCTTTGGGAGAAGACCGCGCTGCCTCTTTTTTGCGTTGAAAAAACAATTCAGAATTATGACCCCAGCACTGACCACCGCGCAGATAGACGCTGTGCGCCTCCACATCAAAAAAACCTGGAAAACCTTAACGCGATCGCACGAACACTTATTACAATCTGCAAAGGATACCAAGCTAGACCACAAAACAGAAACTCCCTGGATTGTCTACATTTCACCCTCAGAAGATTGTCCCAACATTCAGACTGTGTTAGAGCGATCGCTATCTTCCAAAGATATGCAACAGCTGCAAATTCGCACTTTGCCAACTGAAGCGGAGGCAATTAAAGAGCATGGGTTACTATACCTACCAGGGCCTTATCTCGTACCAGGTGGCCGCTTCAACGAAATGTATGGCTGGGACAGCTACTTTATATTACTAGGACTTTTGCACGATGGAGAATTGGAGCTAGCGCAAAGCCAAGTAGATCAGTTATTGTACCAAGTGCAACATTACGGCACGATCCTCAATGCCAACCGGACTTATATGCTGTCGCGATCGCAGCCCCCTGTCCTCAGTATGATGGTTTTGGCGCTATTCCAACACACCCAGGATAAAGAGTGGTTAAAGTTAACCATACCGATCCTAGAACAGTTTTATTATTACTGGGTAGTACCGCCTCACCTGAATCCTGCAACAGGCTTGTCTAGATTCTATGCCTTTGGGGAAGGCCCAGCGCCAGAAGTTTTGTTTTCCGAGCGGGATGAAGAGGGAAAAAGCCACTACGATCGCGTCAAGGAATATTACCAAACCTTTGAGGTTGAGGATTATGACGTTAGTCTTTACTACAACCGAGAAAAAGACGAACTGACGCACTTATTTTACAAAAGCGATCGCACCATGCGCGAGTCTGGTTTTGATATCACCAATCGATTTGGCCCTTTCAGTGCTGATATCCTCCACTATGCTCCTGTGTGCCTCAATAGTTTGCTGTATCAAGTAGAACAAGACTTGGGACAAATCCACAATATTTTTGGGAATGAAGAATTAGAACGGCAATGGCGTGATCGTGCGAATATCCGCCGCGATCGCATCGATAAGTGTCTCTGGGATGAAGAACAGGGACTCTATTTCGACTATCATTTCCAGGGTGGAGAACGCCGCCGCTACGAATTTGCTACCACGTTCTATCCCCTGTGGCTGGGAATTGCTTCTCCAACCCAAGCCAAGCGTGTCGTAGAAAATCTCTCTTTATTTGAAGCCCCAGGCGGAATTTTTACCAGTACTCGTGTCACCGGCAACCAGTGGGATGCTCCCTTTGGCTGGGCACCATTGACATTAGTTGCTGTCCAGGGACTTCATCGCTATGGGTATCATACAGAAGGCGATCGCATTGCCAACAAGTTTCTCGCTATGGTAGTTAAAGAATTCGAGCGTCACAATACCCTAGTTGAGAAATATGATGTTGAACGCTGTTCTGCCAACGTTTCCGACGAAATCTGTTTTGGATATAGTTCTAACGAAGTTGGTTTCGGCTGGACAAATGGAGCGATTTTAGAACTCTTAGCAATCGGCAATCAAAAAGTTTAAATAAAAAGGCGTGAGTTTTTTCTCACGCCTTTATCTTAGTGGGTTGAATTATATTAAAACTTACACACACTCTACGATTCTTGGGAATAATCACAATGGTTCAATTAGCCCCAAAATTCCTAACCGTTGATGAATTTATTAGCCATTACGGTGAGTGCGATCGCTATGAACTAATTGATGGTGAATTAATTGAGATAGAAGCAACCGCGCCCACACGAGGCCTAAATAAATTATATGATTGTTGCAACCTATCTATTCATCAGGAGCCAGAATGCAGAAGGAATTGGCTAGTGACGTATTTTAATACGCCACTACTTTTAAATAAAGGGGTTTAATTACGAAGCTCAATCTACAATTTCGTGGTTTTCAATTATAGCCGTAGTCAAACAGATTAGGACAGTGTTGATTGCTCAAAGTCTTGAAAAAACTGGATTTTTACTCAGCACTCAGCACTCAGCACTCAGCACTCAACACTCAGCACTCAGCTATATATGGTTTGCCTAAACTCCCCAGTAATTGCCCTCGTTTGAATTCTGAATTTTGACTCCTATTTATCAATGCCGTATCGGCACCTACCAATTATCATCTGTATCTTCATCGTAAGGCTCACCTGTAAAAGGTTGTATGCCAACAGCAGGATAAGCATCATCCGTAGGACCAAAAATCCGCATTGCAGCTTCAGAAATATACTGGGTTATGTTCGCAATGATTTTGGAAATATCCATAATATTGGACTCCTTATTTTCGAGTCGCTTTAATGGTGATGCTTACTAATGTAATCCTAATATTCAAGCCTTGGTTATATTCTCAATATATTGAGAATATATGCAATGTTTATTTAGATAACTTCGCAATACTTTAGCTTGTCAAAAAGTCAAACTTT
Source organism: Nostoc sp. DedQUE09 (assembly GCF_034530915.1). Classification (NCBI taxonomy): domain Bacteria; kingdom Bacillati; phylum Cyanobacteriota; class Cyanophyceae; order Nostocales; family Nostocaceae; genus Nostoc; species Nostoc sp. DedQUE09. The sequence goes on along the minus strand of NZ_JAVRCE010000023.1, from coordinate 98,035 downwards.
TCTCTTTGATTCTAATTGTAACATAGTTGTTTCTTTCAAACCATTTGGGAAAAGAGCGAAGCAAAACAAACTTTATCTGACAGGATATTATTTTCCTTTATTAGCCACCCGATCTAATTAACATTATTGCTAGTCATTACTATTAAAAAATATTAAGTTTTTGATGAAGTTAATATTAAGCTACCGATAAATCTACTGTTATACGGCAATCTCAGACAATATACTTGCTGGGAGTTGACATTATTTATGGTAAATATTACCATAAATAAAAGAAGCATCTTGTAAGGAAGCTCTTGCATGACAACTTTGCCAGATTTGGACTATGTATATAAACAGCAGAGCCAGCAGAACCCGGAACTGAACCTTTCTGCCGATGACTACAGCTTGCTGACCGACCTTTACCAGTTGACGATGGCAGCTTGTTACACTGGCGTTGGTATAGAACAACGACGGGCAAGCTTTGAATTGTCCGTCAGACGGTTGCCAGAGGGTTTTGGTTATTTAATTGCAATGGGGCTGACGCAGGCATTAGAATATTTAGCCAAAATCCGCTTTAGTTCCGCGCAAATTGCGGCATTACAAGCAACGGGAATTTTTGCTCACGCAGGCGATCGCTTTTGGTCACTTTTAGCTGAGGGAAAGTTTACGGGTGATGTTTGGGCAGTACCAGAAGGGACGGCTGTGTTTGCCAATCAACCACTGTTGCGGGTGGAAGCACCACTTTGGCAAGCGCAACTAGTGGAAACTTACCTCCTGAATACGATTAATTACCAGACTTTGATTGCCACAAAAGCAGCCCGGTTGCGGGATGTAGCGGGAGAATCAGCAACACTTTTAGAATTTGGCACCAGACGGGCATTTAGTCCGCAGGGGTCTTTGTGGGCAGCACGGGCGGCGTTGGCGGGTGGTTTAGATTCCACTTCTAATGTGTTAGCAGCGCTACAACTGGGACAACAGCCAAGTGGTACGATGGCACACGCCTTAGTGATGGCGTTGTCAGCAATAGAAGGTACTGAAGAACAAGCTTTTAGTGCATTTCATCGCTATTTTCCGGGTGCGCCATTGCTGATTGATACTTACGATACCATTGCTGCTGCCGGGCGCTTGGCCGAAAAAGTAAATTCTGGGGAAATGCAATTAACAGGAGTGAGATTGGACTCAGGAGATTTAGTTACCTTATCAAAACAGGTGCGATCGCTCCTTCCCGGTGTGCCAATTTTTGCTAGTGGTGATTTGGATGAGTGGGAAATTGCTAGATTAAAAGCTGCTGGGGCCGAAATTGATGGTTACGGGTTGGGAACGCGACTAGTTACAGGTTCGCCTGTCAATGGAGTTTATAAACTTGTAGACATTGATGGCATCCCTGTGATGAAGCAGTCTAGTGGTAAAGTTACTTATCCAGGGCGTAAGCAAATTTTTCGTTCATTTACGGGAGGTAAGGTAAAAGCAGACAGGTTGGGACTCTTAGGTGAAATTGCTTTAGAAGAAGAACCTTTGTTGCAGTTAGTAGTCCAACAAGGTGAACGGGTGCAGCCTTTGGAATCGTTGGCAACAATTCGTCAGCGTACTGCTGTCTCAGTTGCGAGTTTGCCACAAGAAATACGGCGTTTGGATCGTCCTGTAGGGATGCAGGTGGAAATTTCTGCCGCATTGCAACAGTTGACAGAGGAAACTAAGAAGCGAACCGCAATCGCGCAGCGTCTCGTAGAGAAGGACGCAAAGTAAGATGATGAAAATTGCTTTGTTTGGTACTAGTGCCGATCCACCAACTGCGGGACATCAAAAAATTCTGAGTTGGTTATCTGAGCGTTATGATTGGGTAGCGGTTTGGGCAGCAGATAATCCATTTAAGTCCCATCAAACACCCTTGGAACATCGGGCGGCAATGTTGCGATTGTTGATTGCGGATATAGACACGCCACGGCACAATATTGCTTTGGAACAAGAATTGAGTAGCTTCAGAACGCTGGAAACAGTGGAAAAAGCCAAGCTTACTTGGGGTGAAGACGCCCAATTGACGATGATTATTGGTTCAGATTTACTGAATCAGCTACCACGTTGGTATCGCATTGAAGATTTGTTACAGGAAGTGCAACTACTGATTGTACCGCGACCCGGATATGTAATAGATGAATCTAGTTCAGAGGTAGTGCAAAAGCTGGGAGGGAAAATTGCGATCGCTAGTCTAACCGGTCTAGATGTTTCCTCAACAGCGTACCGTGAACATAGAGATCCCCAAGCCCTCACAGCCCCTGTAGTTGCCTATATTAATCAAGAGCATTTGTACGAATGCCAGGACGTTCAACAAAAAAGATACCAACTCCGTTAAACCAACAACCTTTGGCCGATTTCAAGGTTGGTGTTGATAATGTAATTTTTTCTGTAGATACTGTACAAAATCGGCTGTTAGTTCTACTCGTAATGCGACAGCAAGAACCATTTTTAAATCATTGGAGTCTTCCCGGTACTTTGGTACGTCCAGGAGAGTCTTTAGAAGATGCCGCCTATCGCATTATGGCGGAGAAAATAAAGGTTAACAATCTCTATTTAGAACAACTGTATACATTTGGCGGGCCGAATCGCGATCCACGGGAAGCAACTGATAGTTATGGTGTGCGTTATTTATCAGTTAGTTACTTTGCCCTAGTGCGATTTGAGGAAGCCGAATTGATTGCCGATCGCATGACTGGCATAGCTTGGTATCCGGTAAAACAAGTGCCGCAATTAGCTTTTGACCATAACGAAATTCTGGCTTATGGACACAGGCGATTACGAAATAAATTAGAGTATAGCCCAGTGGCTTTTGAAGTCTTGCCAGAAATGTTCACCTTGAATGATTTATATCAGTTATACGCCACAGTTTTAGGTGATAACTTTTCCGATTATTCTAATTTTCGAGCGCGTCTACTGAAGTTAGGTTTTTTATGCGATACCGGAATTAAGGTATCACGAGGTGCTGGTCGTCCGGCTAGTTTGTATAAGTTTGACGCTGAAGCTTTTGCTCCTTTAAAAGATAAACCTTTGGTGTTTATTTAACCAATGTCTACCCAAAGTCCAGAGGTAAAAGTCTTAAGGTGAATTCTAGTAATAAAATTACCATAGCCGTTGGTTTCGACTACTTCGACTTCGCTCAGTACAAGTTCGCTCAACCAACTGAGTAGTCGAGAGTTGAGCGTACCCCTGCGGGGAAGCAAGCTACGTGTAGCGTCTCCAAGAGTTGTCGAAACTCGTCAACATCGGTATTTTTTTCATCAGAAATCACCTAAATCCAGAGTAACTTATGACTCTTAACAAATGACAAATGACAAATAATATGAAAATTGCGATCGCTCAAATTAATCCTACTATTGGTGATTTGCTTTTAAATGCCCAAAAAATCCTGGAGGCGGCACAACGAGCAGTTTCTAGCGGTGCGCGTTTATTGTTGACACCAGAACTTTCTTTGTGTGGCTATCCACCAAGAGATTTATTACTAAATCCTAGTTTTGTGGAAGCGATGGGCATCACTTTACAAAACTTGGCTGAGGATTTACCACCAAATTTAGCTGTGTTGGTAGGAACTGTTGAACCAAACCTCAACGCATCTATTAGTGGTGGTAAAACTTTATTTAACAGTATGGCTTTGTTAGAAAATGGCAAGGTTAAACAAATTTTTCATAAACGACTTTTGCCTACTTACGATGTATTTGATGAACGTCGCTATTTTGAACCAGGCTTGCAAGCTAATTATTTCACTTTAGATAATATCGATATTGGCGTAACTATTTGCGAAGATTTATGGAATGATGAGGAATTCTGGGGCAAACGTAGTTATGCAGTGAATCCGATTGCTGATTTAGCGATTTTGGGTGTAGATTTGATTGTAAATTTGTCTGCTTCGCCTTACACAGTTGGTAAACAGCAGTTTCGTGAAACTATGCTCAGGCATAGTGCAATACGTTTTCAACAACCAATGATTTATGCTAATCAGGTTGGCGGAAATGATGACCTAATTTTTGATGGGCGGAGTTTTGCCTTGAATCGTCAAGGTGAAGTTATGTGTCGTGCCCGTGGTTTTGATACCGATTTAGTAGTTGTTGAATTTGACGAAGCGCAACGGGATTTTCAATTAGGTTCTGTAGAACCTGCATATCAATCAGAAGATGAAGAAATTTGGCAAGCTTTGGTTTTAGGAGTGCGAGATTACGCTCGTAAGTGTCGTTTTTCTAAAGTAGTGTTGGGTTTAAGCGGTGGGATTGACTCTGCCATAGTAGCTGCGATCGCTACAGCTGCACTTGGTAAAGAAAATGTCCTCGGTGTTCTCATGCCTTCCCCTTACAGTTCAGAGCATTCCATCAGTGATGCTGTGGCGTTAGCTGAAAATTTGGGGATTAAGACTAATCTTTTACCAATTGGCGAGTTAATGCAAGGCTTCGATCAAACATTAGGTGATTTGTTTGCGGGTACCGAGTTTGGATTGGCTGAAGAGAATATCCAATCTCGGATTCGCGGTAATTTATTAATGGCGATCGCTAATAAATTTGGCTATCTTCTCTTATCTACCGGTAACAAATCAGAAATGGCTGTTGGTTACTGTACTCTCTACGGCGATATGAATGGCGGGTTAGCAGTGATTGCAGATGTTCCTAAAACCCGTGTGTATTCACTTTGCCATTGGTTAAATCGCAATAATGAAATCATCCCGCAAAACGTCTTGACTAAAGCACCCAGCGCTGAACTCAAACCAGGCCAAGTCGATCAAGACTCTCTACCGCCTTACGAAGTTTTGGACGATATTTTGCAACGCCTGATTCACAACCACCAATCAGCAGCGCAAATTGTTGCAGCCGGTCACGATGCGGTGATTGTAGACAGAGTAATTCAAATGGTGGCGCGGGCTGAATTTAAACGGCGACAAGCACCCCCCGGCTTAAAAATCACCGATCGCGCCTTTGGAACCGGTTGGCGAATGCCAATTGCTAGTAACTGGGTTGGTGTCAAAAAGGCTTACCAGGCAAAAACTACAGCTACATCTAACCTTAGTTTGTTGTGATGGACAAGATGCTCATCCGCGCCTAGACAACGCGGATGAGCATTACCTATTGATAAATTATGTCAGATTCCCCAGGATTGGCAATTTTCAACGATTCATAGATTTATCACCCAAGTATTTATCCGCCAAATTGGGGGATTTTAGGGGCGCAAGGCCTTGCGCCCCTAAAATCCAATGCGCCACCATTATCATTCTGCGGTCGGCGTAGTGCGTAGGCGCAGCCCGCCGCAGGCATCGCCCGATACCATAAGAATTGAGTTACAGAAAATTTATACTTTCGATAAATTGTGTTGTGAGTGCGATCGCAGTACTCTAGATGTTAGTAACAGCAAAATATTTATCTAGCTACTGCTTGGGCATCTGGAGAAGAAAATGAGAGAACACATCAGCCGGCAGAAAAAAACTAGTACAGGCTTCTCAATTCCATCCCTGAAACAACCGATACGCGGCTTTGGTTTGGAGTCGTCGGCAATTTCACGCCAAGCAGTTCCTGAAATACAACCATTCCATAAACCACTTACTCACGATATCAGTCGCATACCACTGCGTACCCAAGCAAAACTCTCAATTAGCCAGCCTGGAGACAAATACGAACAGGAAGCTGATAGCGTAGCACAGCAGGTAATGCAAAGAATGGCGCAACCTGTAAATCGCCAGTCTATTCATCGAGTTGCATTGCCAGAGTCAGAAGAATTGCAGATGAAACCTCTAGCGAATTCCATCACGCCTTTAGTGCAACGAGAAGCATTGCCAGAGGATGAGGAAGAATTGCAAATGAAATCTCTGGACAATAGCACGCTACAACGGCAGGAAGTGCCAGAGGATGAGGAAGAATTGCAAATGAAATCTCTGGACAATAGCATGCTACAACGGCAGGAAGTGCCAGAAGATGAGGAAGAATTGCAAATGAAATCTCTGGACAATAGCACGCTACAACGGCAGGAAGTGCCAGAGGATGAGGAAGAATTGCAAATGAAATCTCTGGATAATAGCACGCTGCAACGGCAGGAAGTGCCAGAGGATGAGGAAGAATTACAAATGAAGCCGATGGTGCAGCGTCAGGCTGGGATGGCTGGTGCGCCAAACCTGGAAGCCTCCATTAACCAAGCACGGGGGGGTGGACAGGCGATCGCAGACAACATCCGCGAACCAATGGAACAGGCATTTGGCGCAGATTTCAGTGGCGTGAAGGTTCACACGGATGGTCAATCTGACCAGTTGAATCGGTCAATTCAGGCGCGTGCTTTCACGACGGGACAGGATGTGTTTTTTCGGCAGGGAGAATATAATCCTGGGAGTCGGGGCGGACAGGAGTTGTTGGCGCATGAGTTGACCCATGTTGTGCAGCAGAAGGGGGGAGTATTAGATACCGCAAATGTGCAGCGAGTGTGGGGGAGTGGACTACCTGCTAGTGTAAAAGCACCCGCTACAGAAGACCAAAAAGCCAAGGCAAAAGCCCAAGAGCAGGAGAAAAAAAAGGCCCAAGAGCAGGAGCAGCATCAACAAGAAGTACAGAGTTTCATCAATAAAATTGAAACTTTTATACAAACGAATGATGGAACAGCTGATGGGACGAAGACAGGAAGATGGAATTATTATCCAACCTTTAAGATTTCACAGAAAATTTGCGATGACGTGATTAACGCATGGAGGGGAAAAGGAAGCGCACAGAACTACCATGTGCTTGATAGTCATAAAAATAATGAGGGTTATATAAATTTTTTAAGGACAGATCCCAAAAAATCATCTTCTACAAAGTCTGTAAACGCGAATATCCATATATACATATCCAATTGAGAAAATTTGTGCCACCCGCCAAATTTCCTGGTGGTAAGCTAATCAGCATTCAAATTGCAACATAGCTACTATTTCCCTTGTTTTTGTCTGATCATGCCACTTAATGACTAACGTTAATTTAATTAACTTACGTTGTCCAACAAAATGGCGGTTGACGAAGGCGATCGCTGCTGGTTAATTTGTAGTGGAATATTTTCTTGCACTAGTTGCCAAAAGTGTTTGATGGGGGGAATTTGCAGACGGTCTTGAGTTGTCACCATAACTACCCGCCGAGTCAAACTTGAACCATCTACCAAACTATTAGTATTATTGCTAGCTAAAGAACGAATCGCCAGGGTAGGGTCAAGACGAGCTTCTAGTAATGCTGATTGAGGTAGCAAAGCTATCAATTTTCCTTGGCGCACCACTCCCCGGAAGGCATCTAGGGTATTTACCTCTAAAGCCGACTGGAGTGTAGCTTCCATCCGCTCAAATCTATCTTGTATTAAGCGTTGCATCCCATAACCATCTTTAAAAACCACTTGGGGATAACGAATTAGCTCCGACCAAGGGATGAATTCATATTGGGCTAGGGGATGATTAGCTGCGGTTAAAACTTCTATAGGTTCATCATAAAGTACTTCTACCACCATTTCTTTACTGGTGGTTAAAAAGCGATTATTCATCACAATTGCTAAATCTACCAATCCATCTTTGAGGACTTTGAGGGCGCGATCGCTTCCTAATGAAGTCACCCGCAATTGCACATCTGGATAATCATAACAAAATTTTTGCAACACTGGTGGTAAGTAAGATCCACATAGGGAGTGAATCACGGCAATGCAAAGTTCTGGTTGCTTTCCGGCAATTAAATCGGCTAATTCTTCTGTAGCAGTCTGCCACTCTTGACAAATTTTGCGGACGCGGGGTAACAAACGTTCACCTCCTAGCGTTAGTTTGGCATGAGTGCTTCTGTGAAACAGTTCTATCCCCAAATCTGCTTCTAATGCTTGGATTTGGCGACTAATTGTCGATTGGGTAACACCAGATGTTCGCGCTGCTTGTTGAAAGCTGCCGGTTTTGGCGATCGCTAGAAAGGCTTGCAACTGCTCTAGGCGCATTTTTATGTAGCCTGAATTACATTTATCAGTTTTATTAAGTTAACGGATTTTTGAAAGCATTTTAGTAGAATTTGTTACAGGTCTTTGACTCGAATTGATATTTAAGTAAATCAGTTTTTACCGCCTTTATCGTCAATTATGCGCCTTGCACCGATTTTTTCGGAAAATCTCGCCAAAAAAGAATTGACTACTTTCTGCTGAAATATATGAATTTTCAGACAAGACTTTTAGAGAAACCTATCGCAAAAATAATTGAACCGCCAGAGGCTTGAGCCTCTGGCGGTTTTCCGAGTTTTGTAATAGTTCTAGTGTGGTTAATACTATCTGGAGCGAGAACCTGTTACTTCATTAGGGTCGCTATAAGCCCGGACTTTTTCGCGATTACGAGTCAGACCTGCTAAACCAGCTAGGCCAAGCAAACCTAGCCAACCCAAATTGAAACCGCGATCGGTATTTCTTTCGGAAGTTACGACGCCTGTATTTCTGTTAGTACCTGTGGCATCAGTGCCCGTTGTTCCAGTACCTGTGGCATCAGAGCCTGTTGTTCCAGAGCCTGTAATTCCACTGCCCGTTGTTCCAGTACCTGTGGAATCAGAGCCTGTAGTTCCAGTACCCGTTGTTCCAGAGCCTGTAGTTCCACTGCCCGTGCCCGTTGAGCCAGTGCCTAGACCACTACCTGTACTTCCACTGCCTGTACCACTACCAGTAGTTCCAGTCCCTAAACCACTGCCTGTACTTTCAGTGCCTGTACCACTACCAGTAGTTCCAGTCCCTAGACCACTGCCTGTACTTTCAGTGCCTGTACCACTACCAGTAGTTCCAGTGCCTAGACCACTGCCTGTACTTCCACTGCCTGTACCAGTGCCTAGACCACTGCCTGTACCAGTGCCTGTACCACTACCAGTAGTTCCAGTGCCTAGACCACTGCCTGTACTTCCACTGCCTGTACCAGTGCCTAGACCACTGCCTGTACCACTGCCTGTACCAGTACCTGTAGTTCCAGTACCTGTACCACTGCCTGTAGCTCCACTACCTGAGCTAGAGCTACCACTGGAGCCACCACTGCCAGAACCTCCACTCTGGGCAAAAACTGAAGGAGGTAAGGATACAGAAGCGAAACTGATGGCAAAGACAGTAGCTAAAACAGTTTTAGATAAATTCAAAGGTTTCATACTTGTGGTTCCTTTATGTTCTAGATTTTTGTGAGTGATTGATTTTCAAAATCGATATTGTCTACTCAATCCACTGCTCAATAGGTAAATTTTTACAAGAGGTGAGGAGTATTTCGCCTAGCTTCTTTTGGAAAACTGAAAGCATTTAAATATGCCACAACGACTCACCATTGGTTAGATCAAGCAAAATAATTCATAATCAGTAATTAGTCATTTAGGATTAAGAACATACGACTAAGGTCGCTTGTCCAGAATAGATAGATAAAGAATAATAATTTGTTTTAAATATGAAATTAATATTCATTTCTACCCGATTTTTAATTACTTATTGTGAATTATTTTGTAACTGCTACACAAGATAACTGCTAGTTTTTTGCCTGACTTCTACCATAAGACCAAAACCATTTATATCGCAGGGATTAATTTGGCTGGCATTTTAGCCTATGAGGGTGAAAAGCATGAAACGTTTTAGAGCTTGCAAACGATTAGATAAAACCCTAAAAGACGTGAGGCGTAACTTGCTTTACCGAAAGAATAGGTCTACTACAAACTTTTAATTATTTACACTGGCTTACTTAATTAAGTACAAGTGATAGCTCACTTAAGCAGGATTTGCTCCTCAATAAATATAATTACTTTTTTGACATTAGCTTGTAGTTATTTGGATATAAATGAACTAGAGACTATAAGCAGCTAGATGCTGCCAACGTATAAGCCTCTATTAACAATACTTCATAATCTTATTTCGCCAGAGAACTTATAACTTCATACTTCAGGTGTGTCTTACTTTAGACTTAAGGAATACTTTTATTGTCAGTTATAGCTAAAATTTACCATTCAGCTAAAGCGATCGCTATTGCTTGTTTTAAATCTGGTGCGATTGCGTCATTATTCGCTAACTGCTGCAATTGTTGATGTGTGGCTTCTCCACCCAGATTTTTCAGCGCTGCGATCGCATGCAGTCTCACCGATGCATTAGAATCGCCTAACAGCGAAATCAATGGTTCAATTGCCTGCATTTCGCCTAACTGTCCTAAAGACAAGGCGATCGCACTTTTGATGCTGGGAATCTCTGTGGCCGGATGCTGTGTTAGCGAAGCTTGCCGTTCGCGTAGCGTTCCGCAGGAAAGGCATGGCAGTATTTGCAGTAAGATTTCGGCGGCTGGTGTAGTTAACTGCGGTTTTTGGACTCGTCCCAAAACTGTGACAATTTCTTGCCACACTGTTTCTGATGTACTTTGGTTCAGTGCTGTTTGTAAATATTCCAAACTCGATAACGTTCCTACCCAACTTAAAGCGCGGATGGTTTCTAATTGCAGCGTTATCGGTGTCTGGGGTGAAATCAGCAAATCAAATAAGTGTTTAGCAGCGTCATCACTACCAATCCGAGAAAGGGTAACTGCGGCTGCACAACAAACATCAAGGTTAAAGTCGTAAAGTTTAGATTGCAGTCTCGTTATTAAATCTAATGCTTGGTATAAGTCGGGGCGAAAACCTAAACCAAGCACTGCTGCACGCCTGACTGTGGCAGCTGTATCATCCAAAGCTTTTAATAATACTGGCGGTACACGTTCATCATGAAAACTGCTGAGGGCTTCAATTGCGGCGGCACGGATTGCTGCTTGTGGATCTTGCACTACACTTAACAGCGGCGTAATGGTTTCTGGCTGCCGAATACAACAAAGCGATCGCACTGCTAACAATCGTGTATTTTCATCTAATAGAAGTTCGGTTAGTGAAGCAATAGCAACAGTACCCATTTGTCCCAGTGCTGTAGCTGCGATCGCTTTGAGTTCTTCATCCTCATCATTTTTCAGCAATTCAACTATTGGTGCGATCGCTTCTGGGTGTTTAAATTCACCCAAAGTTCTTGCTACATACCAGCGCAATTCTTCTTCTGCATCTTCATCTTCTAATATTTCAATCAGTGGTGGTATAGCAATATCACCAAAGTGAATCAACACTTTGCTAATTTCCCAGCGTTGCTGAAAATCCCCCATCTCTAAGATTGAAAGTGTTAATTTTAGAAGATATTCTCTCTTTTTAACTATCTCTGGATCTTCCGAGTCTGCACCTAAAATTAACTGTTGCAAATATTGAATTAGTGATGACAAATCAGCGGCATTATGTGCTGCCTCGGCTTGTACCAATAGCTGTTTGATGTTACTCACAATATCTTGCTTTAATTATCATCTTCTGCCCCTTAAGAGTGCTGAGTTATGAGTGCTGAGTGCTGAGTTATGAGTGCTGAGTTATGAGTGCTGAGTTATGAGTGCTGAGTCGGGAATCTCACTTCTTTACTCAGGACTGGGAACTGGCTTAATGCCCCGGTATCACTAACGGAAAAGAAGAACTATTTTGTCTCCTGCTTCCATTAGCTTGGCTTGACTACAACCGAATTACCCTCAATCTTGGCGGCGTAAGTTTTCAGTGGATCTGTCGCTGGGCCTTTTTGCACTTTACCATCCGCTCCATATTCTGAACCATGACAGGGACAAGCGAATTTTTTCACATCAGCTTTCCATGCTACTGTGCAACCTGCGTGAGTACAGGTAGGGTCAACAGCAGTTATTCCGGCTTTAGATGTGCCAACTACCAATACAGTCCCAGCAGGTGAGTCTTTCACCAGTAATTGACCTGTTTTATCTAATTCTGCCGATGTACCTACTGTTTGCCAATCTTTAGATATCGGAGTTGTTTGAGAAGAACAAGCTGCGATCGCTACAGGTAGAGAAGCCGCAATCCAACCCAAACCTACCCAATTAATAAAGTCACGACGTTTCATAGCTGCTGAAATAATATCTAAGTTTTAGCTAACATCTGCCATTCAATTTTGGATTTTAGATATGAGATTAATCTATGGCGATCCAAAATTGCTTCAGTCATCTCAAATACCGTTGATTAAGCGTTCTATATCGTTCATTGGTGACTTTAATGTAAAAAATGCATAAAATTCATGCGTTTTTTGGAGATTTTCCCAAAAAACGTAACAATTTATACGATTTTAACAAAAAAATCATCTTAAGTTATGAGTATCGAAATTGTTACATGAACATTATCCAAACCTGCTTGACAAATTCCCAAGATGTAAATAGCCACAAATTTTCCTTAGCTAACCACGGATTTGGAGTTTCGCGTAGGAAGGTTCTTGAGTAAAAATAATCAGCCGTAGTTAAATATTAAGTTTTTATTCCCTAACCCTCGTAGATACAACACCTAATGTAACTACGGATCGATTCGTATTGAGAAATTACGACCACAGTTCCCGATCATATCAGTAATTTGCAAAGAGATTCAGCCTCATGACAGACACAGCAACTACCACTAGCCTTAATAAATTCGAGAAATTAAAAGCAGAAAAAGATGGACTCGCTATCAAGAGTGAGATAGAGAAATTTGCCGCCTTGGGTTGGGAGGCAATGAACGAAACAGATCGCGATCATCGACTCAAATGGGTAGGTGTGTTTTTTCGCCCAGTTACCCCAGGCAAGTTTATGATGCGGTTGCGGATGCCTAACGGTATTCTTACCAGCAGTCAGATGCGTGTTTTAGCCCAAGTAGTCCAGCGTTACGGTGATGATGGTTGCGCTGATATTACAACGAGACAGAATATCCAATTACGGGGGATCAGAATTGAAGATTTACCAGATATCTTTAATAGATTTCACGCAGTTGGTTTAACCAGCGTTCAGTCAGGGATGGATAACATTCGCAATATCACAGGCGATCCCGTGGCGGGGTTAGATGCAGATGAGTTGTACGACACGCGAGAGTTAGTACAGCAAATTCAAGATATGCTTACCAATAAAGGAGAAGGAAACCCAGAATTTAGCAACTTACCACGAAAGTTTAATATTGCGATCGCAGGTGGACGAGACAATTCGGTTCATGCTGAAATTAACGATTTGGCTTTTGTGCCAGCATTTAAAAATAGTGCTGAGTGCCGAGTGCTGAGTGCTGAGTCTTTTTCCCACTCAGAACGAGCTGAACGCCCCGCTACCGCTAACAGCACTCAAGACTCAACACTCATTTTCGGGTTTAACGTTTTAGTTGGTGGCTTTTTCTCAGCTAAACGTTGTGAGGCGGCAATTCCTCTGAATGCTTGGGTGGCTCCTGAAGATGTAGTAGCTGTATGTAGAGCGGTTTTGGAAGTATTTCGCGATCATGGGCCACGTGCTAATCGGCAAAAATCGCGCTTGATGTGGCTAATCGATGAATGGGGTTTAGATAAGTTTCGAGCAGAAGTAGAAAGCCGTTTGGGTAAATCATTATTACCCGCAGCACCTAAAGACGAGCTCGACTGGGAAAAACGCGACCACATCGGGGTATATAAACAAAAACAAGCAGGATTAAATTACGCAGGCTTGAACATTCCTGTCGGTCGGTTGTATGCCGAAGATATGTTTGAAATCGCTCGTCTAGCAGAAGTTTACGGCACTGGCGAAATCCGTTTCACGGTTGAGCAAAATATTGTTATACCCAACATTGCTGAGTCGCGTTTAGCAACATTTTTAACAGAACCTTTGCTAGAAAGATTTTCTATCGATCCAGGTTTGCTGGCGCGATCGCTAGTATCTTGCACAGGCGCACAATTTTGCAACTTTGCCCTCATCGAAACCAAAAACCGTGCCCTGGCAATGATTAAAGTCTTAGAAGAAGAGTTAACCTTCACCAACCCAGTGCGAATTCACTGGACAGGTTGCCCCAACTCCTGCGGACAACCCCAAGTTGCAGACATCGGCTTGATGGGAACTAAAACTCGCAAAAATGGCAAAACCTTGGAAGGTGTTGACATCTATATGGGTGGCAAAGTTGGCAAAGATGCCCATTTAGGAACTTGTGTTATCAAAGGCATACCCTGCGAAGACTTACAGCCAATATTGCAAGATTTATTAATCAAAAATTTCGGGGCGAAACTCAAGCAAGAAGCCTTACTAGTTGGTATAGCCAAGTGCTGAGTGTTGAGTGCTGAGTGCTGAGTGCTGAGTGCTGAGTGCTGAGTGTTGAGTGTTGAGTGCTGAGTGCTGAGTGCTGAGTGTTGAGTGCTGAGTGTTGAGTGCTGAGTGCTGAACAAAAACCCAGTCGTTTTAAGCCTTTGAGCAATCAACACTGTCCTAACCTATGTGACTACGGCTATAACTGCTAGTACTTATCGGGGGCATTCGGCATTGGGTAAAACTCATACTTCGACCTTGAAGGCTTAACCCTCGACCTTGAAGCCTTAACCTTCGACCTTAAAGCCTTAACCTTCGACCTTAAAGACTTAACCCTCGACCTTAAAGGCTTAACCTTCGACCTTAAAGGCTCATCTTTTCATACCTCTTCACCGTATTTTATTCAATTAGAAAGATTGGAATGCTTAAAAACTTATTTTCATTTAGCGATCGCTACCGCATCTTACATCAGACTTGGTTTGCTTTCTTTCTCACCTTTGTATGTTGGTTTAACTTCGCTCCCTTCGCTACAACCATTGGCAAAGAGCTAAGTTTAGCGCCTGAGCAAATCAAAACTTTGGGCATCTGTAACCTTGCCCTCACAATCCCTGCACGGCTAATTATTGGTATGCTTCTGGATCGTTTTGGTCCCAGAATCACCTACTCAATCCTGCTGATGTTTGCGGTAGTTCCTTGTTTAGCAACGGCGCTAGCGCAAGACTTTAATCAACTAGTCATCAGTCGTTTACTGATGGGAATTGTCGGATCTGGGTTTGTTGTCGGTATCCGCATGGTAGGGGAATGGTTCCAGCCGAAGGAGATGGGAATTGCTCAAGGAATTTATGGCGGTTGGGGCAACTTTGGGGCTTTTGGCGCAGAGTTTGCTTTACCGATACTTGCAGTTGCTACTAGCTTTTTCGCTGGTGGTGCTTCTAACTGGCGGTTTGCGATCGCATTTACAGGGATCATTACAGCTATCTACGGCGTAATTTATTACAACAGCGTCCAAGATACACCCGCTGGCAAAGTCTATAAAAAACCTAAGAAAAATGGTTCTCTAGAAGTGACGAGCGTTAAAAGCTTCTGGGCGCTGATTGTCTCGAATTTTGGTTTAATTTTCGCTCTAGGTTTATTAGCTTGGCGCTTGGAACAAAAGAACATTCACTTCCTAACTTTGAGCCAAATGTATCTGGCTTGGTTGCTATTAGCAGGATTGTTTGCTTACCAAAGTTACCAAGCTTGGTTGGTAAACCGAGAACTTCTAACTGGTAAAAAAACTTACGCTCCATCTGAACGCTTTCAATTTGGTCAAGTAGCCTTACTCGAATTCACTTACATAACGAACTTTGGCAGCGAACTAGCAGTTGTTTCCATGCTCCCAGCATTCTTTGAAAAAACTTTTGCTTTAGAGCATGTTGTAGCTGCGATGATTGCTGCTACCTATCCATTCTTAAATTTGGTTTCTCGTCCTAGTGGTGGCTTAATTTCTGATAAATTTAGCTCCCGTAAATGGACAATGACAATTATCAGTGCCGGCATCGGTGTTAGTTATTTGATTGCACATTTTATTAATGGTAACTGGCCGATTCCGCTAGCGATCGCAGTTACAATGTTTGCCGCCTACTTTGCCCAAGCTGGCTGCGGTGCAACTTACAGCATCGTCCCCTTAATTAAGAAAGAAGCCACTGGACAAATTGCTGGAAATGTAGGAGCTTACGGTAATTTTGGCGGCGTAGTTTACCTGACAATTTTTAGCTTAACCGACGCTCCAACACTATTTACCACAATGGGTATAGCTGCTTTAGTCTGTGCTTTCATGTGCGCCTTCTTCCTCAAAGAACCAAAAGGTTCCTTTGCTGCTGCTTATGAAGGTGAATTGCCAGAAACAGCAACGAAAAACCCTATTTTCTTAACTGAAGAATAGACCTGTCTTGAAAATAGAGAGTAGTCAATAAAGCAAATAAATTCTCATACTTCGTAGTAAGGACTTTAGTCCTTTTTTTCTAAGCACTAAAGTGACGTGAGTTCGACAGACCTCTTCCTCCCAGCCTCCCTCTCCTAAAAGGCGAACGCGTTGCGTCTCCGTAAGGAGAAGGAGGAGTAACGAGATTAGAGGGCTTTTGCTCCCCTCTCCTCTCTTCGAGACGCTGCGCGAACGTAGGAGAGGGGCTGGGGGAGAGGTCAAAACAGTACTCGTCGTCAAGTTAAAGTGCTTACTACAAACCCTCTTGCACTAGTTTAACAAAGTACTAAGTTACGCTTCTCAACCTGGCGCTACATCTGAGGTTGCACAATCAAAAATAATAAAATGGTACAACTGCCATGAGTGAATTTACCAAAACTATCTGTCCCTACTGTGGTGTTGGCTGCGGTTTAGAAGTTTCACCTCCAGCCCAACTTGGCAAAGCAACTAATCGAGATAGCCAAGGAAATCCAACTTGGCGGGTGCGCGGTGATAAAGCCCATCCATCTAGTCAAGGAATGGTTTGCGTCAAAGGCGCAACGATCGCAGAATCTTTAGATAAAAATAGATTACATTACCCAATGGTGCGAGACTCATTAGATCAAGAGTTTCGCCGCGTTAGTTGGGATGAGGCTTTTGATCTAATCGCTAAACGCATTCAAACTATCCGCTTCACCCAAGGGCCAGAAGCTTTATGTATGTATGGTTCCGGTCAGTTCCAAACTGAGGATTATTATATAGCCCAGAAACTCATGAAAGGTTGTCTGGGTACTAATAATTTTGATGCCAACTCTCGTTTATGTATGTCTAGTGCTGTAGCTGGCTACATTCAAAGCTTTGGCTCAGATGGGCCTCCATGCTGTTACGAAGACTTGGAGTTAACCGACTGTGCATTTTTAATTGGTACTAATACAGCCGAATGTCACCCCATCGTTTTCAATCGACTGGCTAAGTATCACAAAAAGAACCGCAAAGTCAAAATGATTGTGGTTGATCCCCGCCGCACACCAACGGCAGAAGCCGCTGATTTGCATTTAGCAATTCGTCCCGGTACAGATATCGATTTGTTAAACGGCATCGCCCACTTGTTGATGCGCTGGAATTACATCGATACCATGTTCATGGACGACTGCACTAGCAACTTTCCCGCTTATGCTGAAGTAATTCGCCACTATCCGCCAGAAGTGGTAGCTCGTCAATGTGGAATCAGCATTGAAGATTTAGAAACAGCAGCTCGCTATTGGGGTGAATCGCAGCGGGTACTGTCTTTGTGGTCAATGGGTGTAAATCAATCCTCAGAAGGGACGGCTAAGGTAAGAACGATCATTAACCTGCACCTGATGACGGGACAGATTGGCAAACCTGGGGCTGGTCCTTTTTCCCTCACTGGTCAACCGAACGCAATGGGAGGAAGAGAAACCGGAGGTTTGGCACATTTATTACCAGGTTATCGGGTGGTGAAAAATCCTCAGCACCGTGCAGAAGTTGAGGAGTTTTGGGGACTTAAGCCAGGACAAATTTCGCCCGATCCCGGTTTGACTGCTTGGGATATGATTACTGGTTTGGAAAATGGCGCTGTAGAGTTATTGTGGATTGCAGCTACTAATCCTGCGGTAAGTATGCCAGATTTAGAGCGGACTAAGAAGGCGTTGTTGCGATCGCCTTTCACTATTTACCAAGATGCTTATTATCCTACAGAAACCTCTGCCTACGCTCATGTTTTGTTACCAGCAGCCCAGTGGGGTGAAAAAACTGGCGTGATGACAAATTCCGAACGGGTGGTAACTCTGTGTTCAGCATTTCGCCAACCGCCAAGAGAAGCGAAAGCAGATTGGGAAATTTTTGCCGAAGTTGGACGTAGATTAGGTTTTAAGAGAGAATTTGCCTTTGCTAACTCTGCTGAAGTTTATGCTGAGTTTGTCAAACTAACTAAAAATCGCCCCTGTGATATGACAGGTCTCAGTCACGCGCAATTACAGACACAAGGCCCGACTCAATGGCCTCATCCTGAAGAGAGTACTGAGTACCGAGTGCTGAGTACTGAGTTTAAAGAAACAACTCAGCGCTCTAAAAGACTCTACACCAATCTCCGCTTTCACACCCCTGATGGACGCGCTCGATTTGGGGCATATTACTCCAAGGGATTGGCAGAACCAGCAGATCCAGATTATCCTTTTGTACTAACTACTGGACGCCTTTACGGACACTGGCATACGCAGACACGCACCGGTCGAATTGAAAAAATTTGCAAAATGCATCCGGAACCGTTTATCGAAATTCATCCCCGTGATGCTGCTAAGTTAAGTATTGTAGATAATCAGTATATAGAAGTGCGATCGCGTCGGGGTAAAGCGAAGTTTCCTGCTAAAGTAACAAAAGCGATCGCACCTGGTACAGTTTTTGTCCCTATGCACTGGGGTTCGCTCTGGGCAGATAATGCCGAAGCTAACGCCCTTACCCATCCAGAATCTTGCCCCGATTCGCTGCAACCAGAATTAAAAGCCTGTGCTGTGCAGCTGATACCAATTTCTGTGGAAGTTACAGTCAAAGATTATCAACTCCAGTCCTCACAATGGTAAGCTCCTAACTGTACCGCTCAAAAGGTAATTAATAATCATCAATAGGTAATTTAGTCAATAATCAATCACCAATAGTCACTATCATTTTTTATGGCTCTCTACTATTGACCCATATCAATTACCATAATTAAGGAGGTGAAATTTATAATAACCAAAAGTTTTACTAGCGCCGAGTTCAGCTATGGTAAAAGATAAAAATCACATACTATTAAAAATCATATTTTTGTAATCCTCTAGATTTATCTATGGGATTTTATTTTATTTAAAAACCGGGTGCAACAGATGAAAAAGTTAATCAGGGAAATTCTAGGAGCTACCAAAGATGAGAACTTCATGCACATTATTGAAAATATAGAAGTGATAGTTTCTAAAGTTCTATCTATTTTTATGGTGGTCGTAATTTTGGTAGCGATCGCAGATTTAGGAGTATTTATTTCTAAAGAATTATTTACAGTACCTTATGGTAAGTTTAACACAACCTTGTATAAGGTTTTCGGTTTGTTTTTAAATATTTTAATTGCCTTAGAAATTTTAGAAAATATCACAGCATATTTACGAAAACACGTTTTTCAAGTTGAATTAGTTATTGTCACTTCTTTAATTGCTGTTGCCAGAAAAATTATTATTCTTGACTTAGAAAAAATTGGAGGTGTTGATATAATTGGTCTAGGTATAGCTATTCTTGCCTTATCAATTAGTTATTTGATAATTCGTCTTAGTAATTCCAAAAATATTTAATTTAAAGAGGCAGAAGGCAACAGTATAATGAGCTAATTTTAAATACTTTCTTATGACAGATTTCTTTCAATTTGAAGCAGACTTTGTTGATTCTCTGCGTTGCATCCCTATGCAGGTGCGTTGTAAATTAGATACCTGTGGCATCAAGCTAAAACTGCCTGACTGGAATCAAATGACCACAGATGAACGGCAAGCTTTAGTCGAATTACCTTGCGCTACAGAAACGGAAATTCAGTCTTACCGCGAGCATATCGAGCAATTAATCATACAACGCACAGGTATACCACCTACAAAATTGCCCATTGATCCTCATCCTGCATGGCTAGATGCCACTGTACCAGCTAGCCTTCAGGAAAAAGCTCAAGAAATAGGTGTAACCCTGACACAGCAAAATTGGGCAGCTTTAACACCCTTACAGCGTTTTGCTTTGATTAAACTTAGCCAGCCAGGACATGAAAACAAAAATTTTCCTAGAGCGATCGCAGAATTTCATCTGCTTTAATTAGACAATAGTCGTTAAAAGAAAAAATCTGTAGGGTGCATTACACTTTGTTAACTTGCCGCCCTCAAATGATACATTACAACATTAGCTGTGTTGTAATGTATCAAAAATTCATGTAGATACTAACGAATAAAATAGCTGACTCTAAATTAATATTTACTTTATATAGCGTTTTCTAATAAAAGTGCTGAGTGCTGAGTTCCGAGTGCTGTTAGCGGTAGCGGGGCGTTTAGCCCGTGCTGAGTGCTGAGTAAATTTAAGAAGTACTCAGTACTCAGCACTACGGTTTTGTGAGTTCTCAAAAGGGTTTCACTATGTACTTCATGCACTTGGAAACCGCTATAAACAACTATTGACTAGAAAGATCAGGATAACAAATATATGGCTGCAAAGAAACTTTTGATGCTCGTTGGCGACTATGTAGAAGACTATGAAGTGATGGTTCCTTTCCAGGCATTGCAAATGGTGGGACACACAATCCACGCAGTTTGCCCCGACAAAAAAGCTGGCGATAAGGTGCGGACAGCAGTTCATGACTTTGAAGGAGACCAGACTTACAGCGAAAAACCCGGACACAATTTTACTTTAAATGCTACTTTTGCAGAAGTAGAAGCCGCAACCTACGATGCCTTAGTCGTTCCCGGAGGACGGGCACCAGAATATATCCGCCTGAATCAGCAGGTACTAGAAATCACCCGTCACTTTGCCCAAGCGAATAAACCGATTGCTGCCATCTGCCACGGCTTGCAGTTATTAGCTGCTGCTGATGTACTGCAAGGCAAAAGATGTACTGGCTACCCTGCTTGTAGCCCAGATATCAACAGTGCTGGAGGAATCTATGTTAATATCCCTGTTGATCGGGCAATAGTTGATGGTAACTTGGTGACAGCACCAGCTTGGCCTGCTCACCCACACTGGCTAGCAGAATTCCTCAAAGTACTTGGAACCAAGATTGAACACTCAGAACTGACTACAGTTGTTTGAGACAAGATACCCACAATATTTTGGTTCAATCTTTATAACAGTTTTTTCCCCTACTCTCTGCTCCAAAAGAGCTTTGGCAAAAACAACTGAGAACAGACGACTAAAAATTATATATTTTTGAAATGGAACTAAATGCAGTAAAAAATACTATTTTTTAATAAATTGCAGTGGGTTTAATTTGCAGCTACGATGTCAAAAGTACAGCATCGAGACAATCTGATTTATCCGCCTAACAAGCCAGTTTTAGGACAAACTCTCAGCAAATGGAATACTTCTTTACATGAGGTGAAACAATTTGAAATTTTGCATCAATAATTTTAAATTTCTTAGCAGGAAGTGAAGCTATAGTGGATTTAGCAATGCTGCTGCTAATGTGGCTAAGGTTAGTCCTGCTGCCAAATTGTGTGAAGAATTAGTTTAGAAAAGCACTTCTTATCGATGACAGGCAAAAACGCAAGACATAATGCATTTCTGCGGCTAGTGTCTGGTAATGGGGCAGCTTTGGGAGCAGAATCTCGCTACTCGCTGCCCCCCAGTAAAGAGATGGTAATTGGACGCGACCCCAGCTGCCAAGTTGTCTTGGATGCCATGATGTACCGAATGGTATCTCGTCGTCATGCAGTGGTTCGTCCGCTCTCTCTATCCCCAGATAGCAAATTTAGCTGGGTGCTTTGTGACTTGAATAGTGCTAATGGCACTTATTTGAATGGACAACGCTTATATGAATGTCAGGAATTGCACCCAGGCGATCGCATTTCTCTAGGTGCTGATGGCCCGCAATACATTTTTGAATACGAGTATACCTCACTGACTCCGGCGACGACAGTAAACCAACTTACACCACTGCCTTCGGCGACGAACTACCACAACCACACGCAATTAAAGCAGCCAGATTCTGTTAGCTTCACCCAGCTTTTTCCGATTATTTCCACTGGTAAAGATTTAACTAGTAAAGCTTACCTTGTACCCGGAATACTGACCGTAATTTTTGTGGTGCTGATGTTCGCTACAGTCGGTCGGCCCCAAGCTAATCAAGTGATCGTAGCAATTTACATCGCCTTCGCTGCCTACTATTTTGTTTACCAGCTTTGCGGCAAACAGAAGCCTTGGTGGGTGCTAATGGCTACGTCCTTGGGTACAATCCTGATTTTGCTCAGTCCGCTGTTGGATCTATTTATTTTCGTATTTCGCGGCATTTTGCCTGGAAGCTTGCCCACACCCCAAGAATCTATCACCTTCACAGAGTTACTGGTGCGGATGTTTTTTGGCGCTGGGTTGATGGAGGAATTACTCAAGGCGTTACCTGTACTAGGGGCTTTTGCTATCGGTAGAATGTTGTCTTCACCTTGGCGAGAACGCATCGGCATCTGGGAACCTTTAGATGGCATTCTCCTGGGAACTGCTTCTGCTGTTGGCTTTACTCTCTTGGAAACCCTCGGTCAGTATGTGCCTGATATCACTCAAAATGTCACGCAACAGGTGGGTATCGGGGCTGCTGGTCAGTTGGCAGGTTTACAACTGCTAATTCCGCGAATTTTAGGCTCTGTAGCTGGACACATGGCTTATAGTGGCTACCTGGGTTATTTTATCGGATTGGCTGTCCTCAAACCTACTAGAAGTTGGCAAATTCTGTCTATTGGTTATTTGAGCGCCTCAGCACTCCATGCTCTCTGGAATGCTACAGGGTCAATCAATGCTTTGCTGTTGGTAGTTGTTGGAGTGTTATCTTACGCCTTTTTGATGGCGGCAATTCTCAAGGCACGGGCGCTGTCACCAACGCGATCGCAAAATTTTGCTACCCGATTTCTTGGCCCAAAATAGGAGATGAAATCAATTCAAAAAAATTGTACCCTTATCAGGAAGCAAGCTACACGCACCATCTTGTAGAGAAGAAAAAGACAGGGGAGATGAGGGAGAACAACCAATGCTCAATGGTTAAATATTTATGTCTTAAGATAGATGCTCTAGTTTGATAATTAGCGTAACGTTATCTACTCTGGGTCAATTGTATCTACAAGAATAAAAATCATCAAACTTCTGGTAAAAGTCTTGATTTTTGACTGCTTCTTTGCACCTTTGCATAAGGCAAACCAAGATCGTTGCAAAAGAAACCTCTAAACAGAGTGAATGCAAAGCGGGGTTACACGCACACAACGCATAATGAAAACTTTTTCGATTTCCTACTCCCTACTCCCCATTTCCTATTCATAATTCAGCCTGAGACTGGTTGAGTTGAGTGAAAGCATAGGAAGCGATCGCTAAACTAGCCTTTGCTTTCTCTACTTCTGATAAAGCTGTCCACTCGCTATTTTGAAGATTATTGAGCGTAGATACCGCGTTTTGCGATTCGCTACTTCGCATAGCGTAAGTAAAAGGACGAGCCAGAACTAGAAGATCCTCTGTTCCCCAAGTTGGTAGTACTGTCTGAACACACTCAACTAGTTGCTCACTGATTAATTGGCGAGCAGCAAATATTTCAGCAGCTTTGCTGGCGATGGTATTGAGTAATGCTTGGGGAACACAGGCGGAAAAATTAGTCCGTAATGTTTCTTGAAGATTAAGCACTACTGCCTGTTGTGGGTTGTCATTGGAGTCTGGCGTCAGAGTAATACCAGACCAAAGTGTATCTAGATGTCCGTAAAAATCTTGCGATCGTCTTATCAGTTCTTCGTCAAGTAAATCTTGCATTCCGAACTGGTGTTCTAGTTCCTGAAAATAAGCTTCTGATTCATCATCGCCTGGATTCCAGGGATAGTTAGCATCCTCTGGTTCTAGCAACGCTTCTAATAATTCTAAATCTACTTGAGATGGCAAAGATGAGAAAGTGTCTGAGCCGTTAATTTTGTTAACCATATTTTCTTCTTCCATGATTATTTGGTGGTATTGACAGCTACAATTCCTCAGAGGATATTTCCGCAAAAAAAGTTGATTTTTTCTTCAAAAAAACAGATTTTAGAAGCTGATGCTTAATATCCAAATCCATTTGTGCAATAGCTTTGCTAGGAGTCTTGAATAACAAACTCCCAGGTTTCACCTCTAGCACTTCCAAACTTTAACTGCATTCCCGATTTCAGAGGGACTTCCTCCCGGAGGATTTGTTGCCAACCATTAGGCCCTAAAAACCAGGTTGTCCCGTAGGTGGAAAAATCTTGCAAGTAATAAGTTCGCATCAGTGTAGCATCAGTCAGAGTATTGCGGCAGAAGATTTCGGCGTGGCGTTTAGATACAGATGGTTCGGGAATGACGATATCATTATCTTGCGTGCGGCCGATGCGGGTGACTCCATAACGCAGTAACCAGGTTTTACCTTTGGGAGTGAGCGATCGTAAACTTGCAATCGGAAGCGAGGAACCGACATCAGGAATGGCTGTATCTGGTAGTTCTGTAATACCTTCATCCAGATTTTTAATCAGTTCGCCATTAAAATCTGGATGCAGGTAGAGAACAGGCAAAGTCCAAGCAGGTTGATTAAATTTATACAGTGTTAACAACTCTTGCCTAGCCTGTGCTACGGCTTCGTCAATTGGCTTGTGCGATCGCAAAGCTTCGGTAAAGGCTTGAATAAAACTATGGCTTTCATGGTCAGCGATTTCATCGCGCATCCCCAAAACCGCAGGCACACCATGACGAATCAATACTTCTGCTAAACTACTGGCAGGGATAGCTTGATGACTGATCGCAGCTGGTTGTGCGCCCCAACAGGCGTTGAAAACCGCTAATTTCACACCTGTACGGGTCAATACTTGCGCCAATTCTATCCCATTGAGGGGCATATCTGGTCGCAAAAACAGTAACCCTCCGTCTGGGTCTGGCAAACCATGTCCAGCGTAAAAGAAAACATTGTATTCTTTAGTTTCTAACTCATCAATCAACTGTTGTGGAGTTGGTTGAATGAGTTGATTCACTACACAAGGTGCATATCTTTGAGAGTTACCAGGCGTATCTGCAAGAGCTTGCTGTAAAATAGCGCCTTCTTGTTCTAGTTGTAGCTTGTCATCATGACCTAAAACCAGCAAGATACTTAAAGCTTGGTCAGTTCGCAAATGCGGTAAAGGCTCAACTTCAGTGCTGGTGCGACTAAATAGTAAATCTTGCGAGAGAGACATCGCCGATTGACCAGGCTCACGCTGCATAATTTCCCAAGGGAAAGCAATCAAATCCGGGTCGCGGATTTCTAGTCGAAAGCGCAAACGTGTATGCTGACCCATAGCAATACCGCGACTGCGTTCTAGACTACCAAGAATTTGTCCGTCGAATACCCAACGCCATAAATTCATTCCCAAGTATTGCATCAGACGACTGCTGTAGGGGCCAGTAGGTTGACCTGAAGGGGGTGAAATCCAATCTATGGGGAATGGGTTGCTATTTTGAGGTGTTGAGTTAGGGGAAATATCTAGGCGACCATGACCAGCAAACATCTGCTGCCATTCGTGCCAGAGTTGGGTGAGTTCAATAGGCCACACACAGTCACGTAAAACATAGCCACTGGGATACGGGGCCTTGACCACCCAAATGGCGAAGTTGTCAGTGCCAGTGTTTAAGAGACGGGCGATCGCCAAATTCAGGGATGGCATGGATTCATTAAACTAAAAGCTAAAAAAAATAATTTCAAGAGAAGAAGAAAACAGATACGCCAGAATTCAGAATAAATGAGTAGGGGATTTAAACCTGATATTAATTGTTTTGCACCAAATTAGAGATATAGTGGGGGTTTTGAACTCGGATATTCATCCACCAGTAGTACATAATTCATTTTGAATTCTGACTCCTGACTCCTAAATTTTGTTTTGATAACAATTCTCCAAGGTAAAAATTTTCTACTTTTTTGACCTTGTAAGTTTTTACTCTGATTGTTACCTGTTATTATTCCAGGTTTTTACCAGTTTATCGAGTATTTGATTAAGTTGGACTGGTGTCAGATGGTTCGGTAACTGGCGGTTGCGTGACAGTTTTACATGGATTTGGTGCGTCTGATTGTAAAACAACGCCAAAACGGTTGACTTGGGAGGAGTTTAGCAATACTGTTGCTGGCAAAGGTTTTGAATTTGGTGTAACTAAAGTAGTTACGGCTGTGTTATTAGTATTAGCTGGAGTTTGGGTACTTTTATTAGTACAGACTCGCATAGACACTAAAAAACTCCCAGAAGTAGGATTTGGATTTGATTTTTTCTCAATAACTTCTAAAAAAGTCCCACGGGGAAGTGATTGGTTGTTTCCCAAGGATATGTCATTGTTGGTTTTAATTACCCAACCTGGAGAGAGATTAGCCAGCGATCGCGGTCGTATAGGTGTCGTTTCAATGCCAGGGTTTTGAGTTTGTAGGGGATTGGAAAAAATTGGAGAGGTTCCTCGCAGTTGCTTGACGAACAATCCTAAAAAACCTGCTGCTAGCACAAATATTAATGGAACTATCCACTGTAGGGGGAATTGACGATTTTTAGCAGGCTCAGTGTCTGGAATCACCTGAGTTTTGTGGTTTGGGCTGCCTAAAACTGTCGCATCTGTTCCTCTGGATGCTAAATCAACAGTTTTGGCAGAATAACTCTGGGGAATCACTGCTTGGATCGTGATTTCTGGTTCCCAATATTGGACTTGATAGTGAACTAAAGCGACGGTGACATTATCATGTCCATTTTTAGTATTAGCAATTTCGACTAATCGATCGGCAACAGTTGCTATATTTGCTTCTCCAGCTAAAATCGGCAAGATTTCTGTTTCCCAATACTCCTCTACCCGATCAAAGTCACTCAAACCATCGGATGTGAGCAGAAAAACAGCATCTTCATCGAGCATAAACCGTCCCGATGTGGGATGCAATGAAGTGCTAGAACCCATCCCCAAAGCTTGAACCAGAGATCCAGCGGCACTCTGTTGTACTGCCTCGCGGTAAATGGCATAACCTAGCCGCACTTCACGGGAGGCGACATCATCATCGAGGGTAACTTGATAACAGCCGTGGCGTGTAATCCAGTAGGCACGACTATCGCCGACGTGGGTAATGTACATTTCATGAGCAACAGGCAATGCCATGACTAGAGTCGTGCCCATGCGTTGACGCCCTTGGCGATTTTCACTGTCATTGCGTTGACTGATTTTGTCATTGGCCATTGCCACTGCCTTATCCAGGTCATTCAGCAGCATTGCAGGGTCTATGTGGTCGTAGGGAACCTTTGTTAGTTGCTGTACCTGCTGCTGGATTGTTTCAATGGCTAAATTTGAGGCGACATTGCCACCCTCGTGTCCACCGATGCCATCACAGACAATTGCTAAGGCTGTTGGCTGGGGTGGTTTGCTCACTGGAGTTCCACTGGGAGGACTACAGGCATCTTCGTTACGTTGACGACTTGGCCCGGTGTCGGTTTTGGTGATAATTTGGATCGTGGGTGTTTGCGATCGCCCCAACCCAGCCAGTCCCCGATCTAAAACTCCGATTAATTGATCGGTGGAATTAATCTCTCCCTGAATTAAAGCTAGGCTAACGCGATTAACAAATTCCGCGATCGCTGGTTTGGCAGTGCTGACCAACTGCTGCCAAAATTCACCTAATTGCGGCAATTCTGGTGATGTGGCGCTGTCAAAACGCAATTCCAACAACCGGACTAACGATCCTTCTACCCGTAATACATAAGAGTCAAGTAAGCTAGAGGCGACACCTTCACTCACAAGAGGTTGCCACAGATGAGCTATTTGCCATAACCAATTCAGTTGGCGCATTGATGTTGCATCATGCCAAGCAGTAGTTAACTCGCTGCCTAAGCGTACTTGTTGGATATTGTCATCTACTAATAGTGGCGGTTTTTCTAAAAGTAATATTTCTCGGTGGGAAGACCCGTCAGCAACAAAAAGCACTCCATATACCTGCGGTACGTGTAAACGGTAGGGAATCAGTCGCAGGTAGGCTTTTAGAGGCTGCAAATTATCTAACTCAGGCGTTAGCGCTAACAAACCAGGCTTCGTATCTAAAAGAACAAATTTATCAAGGATTAAATAGCGATCGGCTAATATTTCTCCAGGGCTACCCACACTTGGGCTATCTACCACAGCCCAGAGATAATTTTTGGGTAGGGGCGTCGAACATCGCTGGCAAAACTTGTGCGTCAGGGGGTTGGCAGCCTGACAATTTTCGTTTGGACAGTAGAGCGTTGCCGCGTCATTTTCCATAGTTTTTGCACCGATCAGCGATTGGCAATTTCTTTAATAGCATTAGTAGGGACAATCTAGACCGCTCATCTTTCTTAAACTTGACATATCCAGACTTTAGATGATGATTTTAGCTGGCGGATATTGGCAGGTGCTAATACTTACTTATCCAAAAAATACGCTCCTAAGTCAACCCTACAGCCTAATCATAGCTTCTATTGCCCTGTGACTCTCCATCGCCAAAGCAACTAACTCCAACCCTGTCACCACAGCATAACCCAAGGATAACTGCATGATTTGCTTTTGGTAAATTACCCGATCATCAACAGGCAGATAATATTGGTATTTATTTAGTTTATAAGTAGGATAGCAAGAATTAACTTTAATTAAGAATTAAGAATAGCAAATATTAATTTTGGCAAAAGTACCTGATAAATCCACTGACTCTAAGAATCTCTTTAGGACTGCCGTTAGTGGTAGCAGGGGGTTAGCCAGTGCTGAGTTAAGAAGTAGACTTATGAATTTTTCCACTCTCAGCCAAAACACTTTTAACTCAGCACTCCTTGTACAGAAGGGTTCAGGCAGCCCGCTACCAACCAATTGGCTTATTGTTTGTCGTCAATGGCAACTTGAGGGACTCCCATGCTGTAATTAGTAACACGGGCAGAAAGATTATAGCTGACTTCGCCGAGTTGCAGAAGCGATCGCAGATAATGCTCTAAGTCTGACCCCACACGGCGCAAGTTATAGTCTGTGAGGTCTGCGCCACTAGATGCTTCTACTAGTTCATCAAATTTTCGATAAATTTTTTGCAGTGCATCTTCATTCCAATTAAACTCGTTGTCTGGGTCAACATCTAAGGTTAAGACTTGTTGACTAGGAACTAGATCGCCATCCCGGTCAATTTCACCTGCAAAAATGCGGATGTGCCGGGTTGTGGACTTGAGCAGCATCGGGTTATCCATAAAAAGGTGTAAGATTTGCGTGGATTACACTGAAATTATTGTAGACCTTATATCCGAGCTTGAATGCTCTCAATTTCAAAGCTTTGAATGCTGTTTTAAAAGGGTATATTGAATGGGCATAAGTAAAAATATCATCTTTACTGATGAGTTTGCTACTTCTGTTATGAGTTGAAGATATATTTATCTGCTAGTACTGACAGTAGTCGAATTATTTTTCTGTAAAAATTAATTGGTAGAGTATTTTCATTTAGTCTACAAATCTGACTTACTGCTAAGATTTTTGGACTAACTCAAGCCCAAAAGACGGTAGGGCGAGGCACTCAGCAGAAATGATTTGCTCTGTGTGCTTTTTTTATAGAGAACAAAAGTTTGGACATTAATAATTATGCCGATCAATTTATCCTGAATTTTATATCGCAAAAAACGTACATCAAGTAATTTCACTGAATAGCGCTACATCGACTGCTGGCTTTAAGAAACTCAAAAAAATTAAGCGGTTTTACTTACGTATAAACACCAAAATTAGAGTAACAAGTCAAACTGTTATTGACGTTCACATAAAGTTGATGTAAAAACCTTTAAAAAGGTTGAACAACTTCTTACAGAAACTTTATTGTGTAGAATCTTAAAAACTGAATAATAGTTATGGCTTACCATAAGCTACATCTGGCACAGAAACGTCAAAATCTAGACACTGAAAATCTAGCTTGAAAATACACCACAGGAGAGTGAAATGGAATACAAAGGTGATTGATGAAGAAAAATTCTTAATTCAAGCACTTTGGATTCAAAAGAGATATAAAGAATTTTGCTGGACATCTACCTCCTTACCCTCATGACAACCAAGTAAAGGAATCTCAATAGTTATGAACTCCAAAGCATTACCACGCCAGATAAATAATCTCGAAGTAGGTGTTTATGAGTGTGAAATACATCTCAAATTCCGGTTGATTGAGGAAAAGAGTCTATTGAGCGATCGCGAGCAACTCTTACAGGTGCTACTTGATGCTTTAACCGAAGGTTCTGATGACTTTCTAGAAACGCTCCAAGCGTCCGTTAAAGCCCAGGAAGTGTCTGAGTTTAAAGCCTCGCCTCAAATGCGGCGTCAGCTAATGCGTCTGCGTAATGTCGCGGAAAATTCTCCAACCTAAAGGTGTAATTTAAGTAGTGAAAACGTGAATTGGGCATCAAATCAAATGTTGATCCCATACCCCCGTTGCCATAAAAACTAAGCAGTCAGTAGACTTCATAAAATATTTTGATTTCTACTTTGTGACAGTCTTGTTTAGCAGCACAAAGTCCCAGGAACAGTTTCCGCTATTAAAAACTTTGTAGCAAAGGGTACTGGTAGAATCTGAAAGCAAATTCAGCCGGGTGCATTTTACCGAGTTTTTATCAAAACATTGCAGAATAATAAAACCCTGTGTCTTTACAGATGGGGAATTGGACAACAGGCGCAAATCAAATGAAAACCTAAAAGACCAAAGTAAAAATAAATAACCTTTCTTTGAGCTTTTTGCTTAAGCTAAGTGCCTGATTTGCTGAAATACTTATGTTTTATCTATTACTGGTAATAGGTTATGGTTTAGCAGCCAGTTAGCTATTATCAATTACCCGGAGGCATGACAGATGAGCGAGATGAGCGAGACAAGGGGACAAGGGGACAAGGGACAAGGGACAAGTCTCTCTCTTCTTCCTTGTCCACCTTGTCTACCTTGTCTTTTCTCCAGACTCAGTACTTCCCTACCAGAGGCTGCGTCAACGGCTTCTCTAAGAGACGCTACAACGCGAACGCGGTAGTTGAATCTCGACTTACTTCGACTACGCTCAGTACAAGTCGCTCGATTACCGCGCAGTCGAAACTCAGTACAAGTAAATTCCCAATGCTTATTTAGCAAGACCGTGTTCGAGAGCAAAACGAACTAACTCTGTACGGCTATTGGTGCCGGTTTTACTAAATAAACGGCTGACGTATTTTTCTACATTGCGGACGCTAGTTTCTAAGCGACGGGCGATTTCTTTGTTCATCAACCCTTCAGCGACCAAATTTAAAACACTTTGTTCTCTGGGAGTCAAATCAATTTTAAAAGGGGCTGGCGATTGGGAAATAGCATTTCTTTGAGTTAACAATGCTTTAATTTGGGCAATCTGATTGGCTAGTTCAGCAAGATCGGGGGTTTCAGCGTCATCTCCCGTACTCGCAGCCTTAGCGGCGCGACGGGCTAGCAGATTTTCGACTATAGCCACTAACTCGTCTGGGTCAAAGGGTTTGGGTAGATAGGCATCAACACCAGCATGATAGCCTTGGATGCGATCGCCTGTCATACCTTTAGCAGTTAAAAATACTACTGGAAGGGTCTGGAAACGGGGATCTCCTCGTAGTTGCTTCAAGAACTGATAGCCATCCACTTGAGGCATCATCACATCGGAAATCACTAAGTCAGGTGTATTCAGCTGCATCCATTCCCAACCTTCAAGGGCGTTACTGGCAACTTGAACGCTGAAACCGCTCTCTTGCAAATAGTCTTTCACGGCTTCCCGTATCCCTGGTTCATCATCCACCAGTAACAATTGTGCTGACATTTAAAATTCCCTTGAGTTTTCCTTTTTCCAATTTAGCGAAAGTTGGTAGGCATTGAGCAACTTGAATTCACCTCTACCGCCCCTAAAGCTTTTAAAATTGACATCTCTGCCTCCGTCAACCCTGCTCCTGGATTAACCATATTGCCTTCATCGGCACGATCTGACCGCAAAGTTTGCCGACATTCCCCTATAGCAAAATCCCAACAGCTGATGGTTTCATCTTGGCTACCGCTGAAGAGAGTTTGCCCATCTTGAATCAAACTAAGCGACAGTAAAACAGTGTCCAGTAGCTATGATTCATGATTGCTATGAGAATAAAAAGAGCGTCATTATTAATTGCGAATTCTTTTAATAACCCTTACCATTGAGGATTTTCCATAATTAATGCCTCTGCTGCCGAGCTATTTAACGGAACTGAGAAAAAGTGTCCCTGGCCATATTGACAGTTTAACTCTCTTAGAAGTAATAGTTGATCTTTTGTCTCTACTCCTTCGGCAAGCACATCCACACCTAGCTTGTGTGCCAAGGTGACAATTATCTCAATAATTTCTAAATTCTTACTATGAGTGCCCATTAAGTTGATGAAAGAACGGTCAATTTTCAACACACTAATCGGAAAGTTATAAAGACCACCTAATGAGGAATAGCCCGTACCAAAGTCATCAATTGATAACTCAATGCCCATCTCTCGAAGTTGTAAGATTGCGGCAGTTACCTTATCGCCATTTTCTACAATTGCGTTTTCAGTAATCTCTAGCATTAGAGTGCCAGCATCAAGGCCAGTTGAGTGCAAAATTTGCCCAATCTGCTCTATCAAATCCGGCTGAGAAAATTGCTTGACGGAGAGATTAACACTAATTTTCTTTAGTAATTTAGAACAATGGCATACTCGCCAAACTTGCATCTGGCGGCAGGCTTCATGCAACGCCCATTTGCCAATGGAGAAAATTAATCCAGTTTCCTCTGCTAGGGGAATAAAATCTGTTGGATTAAGCAGACCACGCTCTGGGTGCTGCCAGCGCAGTAGAGCCTCAAAACCTATAATAGAACCACTAGTGAGTGAAACAATCGGTTGGTAATAAACCCGAAATTCTTCGCGTTCAATTGCTCGGCGCAAATCAGTCTCTAACTGCAATCTCGCTAGAGCATCAGCATACATATCTGAGTTGAATAGCTCATAACGCGCTCTGCCTAGCACCTTGGCTCGGTACATTGCTGTATCTGCATCCCTCAACAGTTCTTCTGGGTGTTGATAGTCTATTGTCGAACTCAATGCAATACCAATACTTGCCGTGATGAAGACTTCTTGTTCGCCAAGCTCAAAAGGTAATGCCAGTTCTTTCTGAATCCTTTCAGCTACTTTGATGGCATCTGACACATCCTGAATTCCCTCAAGCAGGATTGTAAATTCATCTCCCCCAAGCCGTGCCGCTGTGTCTATGGAGCGTACACATATTTCTAGTCTACTTGCAATAGCAAGCAGCAATTGATCTCCATTTATGTGTCCAAGACTGTCATTGATCACTTTAAACCGATCTAAGTCGATAAATAGTACAGCATATAGATAATCTGAATGCCGTTTTGAATAATTTATCGCATGTTTTAAGCGGTTCATAAATGCAACACGGTTTGCCAAACCCGTCAGTGCATCGTGAAAAGCAAGGTGCAGTAGTTGTGACTCGACTCTTTTACGTTCTGTAATTTCATTTAGCAATTTCTGATTTGCTTTTACCAATTCCGCTGTCCGTTCCGCCACCCGTATTTCTAACTCACTGTAAGCTCGGTACAACATTTCTTCAGCTTGTTTGCGTTCACTGATGTCGCACAGCAGCCAACGCCAGCCAACGTACTTCTTGTCAACGTCGTATACTACAGACGCTTTCACATTAGCAGGGAAAAGCTTTCCTCTCCGTGGCTGTAGGTAAATTTCCCAGTTCACTATCTCCTGCAAATTGTTTATTTGAGAGTTAAAGGACTGACGGTCTTGTTGAGCAATAAAAAGAATTAATGGTTTACCTACTAAATACTTTTGTTGGACACCAAACAAAGTTGCTGCTACATGGTTAGCCTCTAGAATTATCCCGTTGGTATCAGTTACCAAGTAACCATCTGGAGCAAACTCGAACAAATCTTGGTAACGCTGGCGCTCTTTCTCTACTGCCGCTCGTGTTACCTTTAACTCCTCGGAAGCTGTCAATAATTCTTCCATTGCGGTGTTAAGTTCCTCGAAAGCCTCTGTTATCATCTCCTGTTGTGAGTTCAGCTTACTTCCATAGCATTTTAATAGTTCCTGTATCTGTGAGCGCAATTTATCTATCTGTTCTATCTCTTGATTAAATCCATCCACTTTCATGTTGCTCAACTCACAAAACTATGAAGCGTAGCTGTGAATGAAAAGAGCAGGGTAAGCAAACCCCATGCTTTTCTCAAAACTTCAGACGCTATTGAGCAGGCAAGGAGAGAAGGTTACTTGAAAGAGCGGACACTCTATAAATAAATATGAATGACAGAACTTGGTTTTTTGATTTACTAACTTAATCTCTCAATAATGAGGAAGTAATCAAACTTGTGTAGCTTCAATCAACTTTTCGCCCTATTCAGTGCCACAAGCTTGTCTAATAACGACTAAAGTGCTGAGTGGCAACAAGCCCTACCTACTGGAATTTTTATTCTATTCAATATAAGGTAATAAAGTTAAAAGTTCATTAACAACAGCATATTTGCTTTACCTACTTTTGAAAATACTTCTTAAGATACATTCGCTTTTGTGAGCTAAGGAAAGAGTAACGGTCTGAGTCAATGCTTCTAGGCTGACAAGAACGTTTTTGCTTAGGTGTTACTGAATTCAGGTATGCAAATGATTTTGCGTAATTTCAAAACTTTTGTAGAGACTAGTAATTGCAACGTCTCTATACCAAGATTTACACATCTAAATCAGCAACGCCTTTTTTCTTCGTTACAGTCGAGCAATTATCTTGGCATTCTCTGGTAGCTTGGCATCTCTTTGTCCAGCAGTACGCGCCCTAGCTGTGAATAAACCAATGGGAGTACTTAATAAATCTACCAAAGTGGCTTGATCGGCGATGCCTGCGGCGGGCTGCGCCAAAGCCTTTTTAATATCTCTTGGTACTTCCTTCAATAACCAACGTGCCAAACGATAGCCGTATTCTTTGGGTGTCATTTCTCGCATTAAATCTACACCGTGCAGTTCATGCAGATAGCGATTTGAGCGTCCATAACGCCGCCATTGACTTTGCAGTTCTTGAAGTGTAGCGCGGTGGCGGTGCTGAACGATCGCATTTGAGGCAAATTCCAAACGCCCGATGTTTTCCCCCAAAATCCGCCAACAAATATCAGCATCACCACCAGTGGTAAGATAGGGGCGAAATAAACCCACTTTTTCAAGGGCAATGTGCCGAATCGCCAAATTAGCTGTTTGACCGTAGGGACGAAAGGAATGGTTCAGGGTATGCTTTTGCGATAAAGTTTCTTGACGGTCTGCATGTTGTTCTAGCAGAGTTGTGCCTGGTAGTGCCAAAATTTCACCAGCAACAATTACCACTTCTGGGTTGAGAAAAGGCTGAATTAGTGAGTCTAACCATTGCGGTTGTGGGCGACAATCTGCATCGGTAAAAACCATAATTTCACCCGTAGCGGCGCGAATCCCAGTATTACGAGCAGCGTAAGAGCTTTGAATTTGGGTTTCGCTCAAGGGGCGAATTGTAATTGGGCAATTTTCGGCAGATGCTTTCAGGATGGTGAGAGTGCGATCGCTACTGTTGTTGTCCACCAACAAGTATTCTACCCGGTCTTTTGGGTAAGTTTGAGACAATAGACAATTGATTAACTCTGGTAAATCCGCCTCACCGTTATAAATAGGAACAACCACCGACACCATTGGTAAAAAGCTGGTGGTGGTGGTTGCATCAACTGGCTGATGATTCATATATCTGAGATTTTGGAGATGGGATTACTAGTTAGTATTCCCAAATCAAAATCTTGGAACGGTAATATCAAGCAGTTTCCATAACTCCAAAAATCAAGATTTGGGAATATGTGAATACCTGGTAACAAATCACTCACTTAAAATTTCAAGTCACCAGCGCGGCTCATGGGTCGGGTCGGTTGATTTGCTGGCGGCTGGGCAAAGTTGTTATTTGATAGAATTGCGATCGCCCGAGCATATTGGGGATCGCTCTTAGTCCCGATTAGATTTGGATTAGAAGCCAATTGACGCTCTTGTGCTTCTGTCAAGTCTAGCTTGATATCTGGAGCAATCCCTTTGTGGTTAATATCTGTTCCCGCTGGGGTATAGTAATGGGCTATGGTGACAGCCAAGCCGGAACCATCTGCGAGTTCATGAACTGACTGCACTAGTGCTTTGCCAAAAGTTTGACCACCTACGACTACTGCCCGCTTATTATCCTTGAGTGCCCCTGTAAGGATTTCGCTAGCACTAGCTGAATTGCCATCAACTAAGACCGCCAAAGGACGATTTGTCAAAGCAGTGCGATTAGCTTTAGTTTCCTCAGTGCCGCCCACACGGTCTACTGTCTTGACAATTCCGCCGTCATTATACCACATCCGAGCAATTTCAATGCTTGCCTGCAATAAACCGCCAGGATTACCCCGCAAATCCAAGACATAAGAATCAACTTTCTTAGTGTTCAAATCGCGGATGGCTCGTTGCATTTGTTCTGCGGCGTGGGCGCTAAATTCTCGCAAACGGATATAGCCAACACGGCGGTTTCCTTCTTGCTTGAGAGTATAGCGTACCGTTGGAACTTCAATACTTGCCCTTGTCAGCTTCAAATCAAAGGCATTTTGCCCTGCCCGTCCTAGCCGTAGCTTAATGGGAGTACCCGCTTT
Organism: Nostoc sp. DedQUE09; assembly: GCF_034530915.1. NCBI lineage: Bacteria > Bacillati > Cyanobacteriota > Cyanophyceae > Nostocales > Nostocaceae > Nostoc > Nostoc sp. DedQUE09. Next base: position 61,677 of record NZ_JAVRCE010000023.1, on the reverse strand, counting down.
GCCACGGATTAGCTTAGAAGCATCATCCACTTTCATTTTGAGAGTGGGTTTGCCGTCAATTGCCAAAATTTCATCGCCTGCTTTGATCCCAGCTTTGAGTGCCGGAGAATTTTCTATGGCTTCGACAACGGTGAGGCGCTGAGTTTTTTCGTTCACTTCCATCCGAACACCAATACCAGAGACTTCTCCAGATGTTTGGCTAGTCAGAGCTTCAAATTGTTGGGGGTCCATGAACCGAGTGTAAGGATCTCCCAATTTTTGTAAAGCTTCGCGGATGGCAGTGTATGCTTCTTCCTTAGAAGAGTAGTCTTTGCTCAACAGGCTTTGCCTGGTTGCTTGCCAATCTTGTTGATTAAATTTACCATCAACATATTCATGATTTACCAGTTGCCAAACTTGGTCAACTATCACTTTTGGGCTGTCTTGTAGGGCTAGAGCAGCACGGACACCACGAGTCCAAGCGGGGCCGAACACGGACATGGTAGCAGTTGTGGCGATCGCTCCACCAATCAAGGCTACTTGGAGCGGTGAGTAACTTTTCGCAGATTGGTTCATGTATACTTAGCTGGAATAATTGTGTTGTTGACAGTTTAGCAATCAGGCTTTCCAGAAAATTTTAAGTTTTTATACCCCAGAATTAACAATCTTCTTCATCATTTTTATCCTTAAATGATGCCAAAAATACCGCATTAGTTATTAACAATCATTTCTCAGTTTGTTAGTCTTTTCCGGAAGGCTATACTGAGCATGTGACACTTTAATTAGCGTCATTTTGCATTCTAGATTACTTTTATAAGATAGCACTTTGCTCACTGAATTGCAGTACTGTTATACAGCAATAAAATCAGTTTTTCTTACTTAAGTCATGAAACGCAAATTTACCATTAAATCATTAATTTCTATTAAACAAAAATCTGCTAATTTGTGGCAATTGTTACAAAAACTCAGTGGTGGATTGTATGTTGTCCTGGGTGTTTGGCTGATTTTCACTACTATAACCTTACTTTTTGCTTCTTCGCAGCCAATAGATGCCTTCTTTGTGCTAGGTGGCAGTATTCGTCGAGAAACTTATGTTGCCCAACTAGCAAAACAATATCCACAAACTCCAATTTTAATTTCTCATGGTTCCCCAGATCCCTGTATACGGTTAATTTTTGAGGCGGAATTAGCAGAGTTACAAAACGTTTGGTTAGAAAACTGCGCGAATTCTACCTTTGAAAATTTTTATTATAGTATTCCAATTCTGCGGCGCTGGGGAGTGCATAAAGTCATGTTGATTACCTCGCCAAGTCATTTACCCAGAGCTAAATGGATGGCACAGATTCTTTTGGGCGCTCATGGTATTTGGGTAGAGCCAGAGATTGTTCAGGAGTTGGGTGTTCCTGGTAATCGGGAATCTTGGACTAAAACTGGATTAGATGTAACGCGCAGCTTATTTTGGGCGCTTTTAAGTCAAATTATTCAACCGCAATGCTCAAATGTAACAAAACTTACTGATGTAGATATGCAAGCTTGGGAGCATCGAGGTTTTCATTGCGAACACCAAGGGGGGCTGAGAAGATAGCTTACTCGTAATGCGTCCACATCCGAATTATCTTGACTACTTGCTCGGATTCGATGACCTCATATACCAACCGATGCTGTATATTTATCCTACGAGAATAAGCACCTGATAAGTCACCAACCAGCTTTTCATAAGGTGGAGGATTTTGAAAAGGATTTTCTTTGAGGACTACGAGTAATTCCTCGGCCTTTTCCTTGAAGTTACTAGAAGCTAATTTCTTCGCGTTTTTTGCACTTGTTTTGTGTAAATCAACTTCCAACTCGCTCCTTCGGGATTTGCAAGTGGCTCCTCAGAAGCTTGCTGACTTACCAATCTAACTCCCCATCACATTCTTGGATCGCAGGGTGGTTTCATACAAGCAGAGAAAAACTCAAACTGGGTTTCAAAGCCTCTCCCCCCGTGGGGGAGAGGAATGGAAGTGAGGGAAAAAGCTATGCCACAAAACGAGAAATCAAGACTTATGTATTTTTCTTTTTTCGTATGAAACCACCCTGCCATCACATTCTTGGATCGGGGTTGCTAGTCCTTCTTTTATAGATTCTTGCATTCCAGGGATAGATAATAAGTAAAGAGTCTCTTGAATTGCAGACCAATCTTTTTCCGCAAGCAGAATCGCATTACCGCGATCGCCTCGAATGATCACAGGTTTACCCTGCTCTGCAACTTGGTCGATGATCTCTTGCAAATTCTTTTGAGCGTCGTTGACGGGAAGCAAAGACATCATAACTTTTTTAACTCACGATAACTTTAATTTAGTAGAAAAGTTGAGAAATTTACCACGTTCTCAACGAAGAAGAAGAGGAACTAAAAAGTATTTTCCAATTTGGAACCACGAAGTTGCGATCGTTTTAAAAATTAAGCAGTATATTTGCATAAAATAATCGCAATTGGGCAAAGGTGAAGAAAATCTTACTCTCCACCTCTAGGCTTGTTGTTAAGCATCGCTTTTGCTAATTGCACCCAATGGAGAATCAATGCAAAAGTTCCCAATCTTGCAGCATCAAAATAGCATCTCTATACAAAGACAAATCCACATGGTTAACTTCTATTCCCTCTCCGATTCCTTGTAGAAGGGTAATTGTCAATTTTCCTCCCAAATGTTCGCGGAACTCGGTAAGCCCCCTAAATATACAATGCGGATGGTCTAGTTGATCTAATTGCTCTGTCAATGCCAATACGTACAAAGTAAAGCCTAATTTTTTGAGTGTAGTTAGAACCCTTTGCCACTCTGATTGTAAGAGTTGCCCTGTTAAATATGAATAGGTTGTATCTAAAGCGATGCCGATCGCAACAGCTTCACCGTGACGTAGGCTGTAATTAGTTAAATGCTCCAGTTTGTGAGCAGCCCAGTGTCCAAAATCTAAAGGACGCGATGAACCCATTTCAAAGGGATCGCCACTACCAGCAATATGCTCTAAGTGCAACTGAGAACAGCGATAAATTAGTCTTTCCATTATGTCCATGTCTCGATTAGCCAATTTATCGGCATTAGTCATAATGAAATCGAAGAAATCTGCATCTTTAATCAGCGCTACTTTCACTGCTTCTGCAATGCCCGATCGCCAATCTCGATCGTCGAGGCTAGTGAGAAAATCAAAGTCATTCAAGACAGCATAAGGTGGCATGAATGTACCCAAAAAGTTTTTCTTACCGAAGGCATTGATTCCGTTCTTTACTCCTACACCCGAATCATTTTGCCCTAATACTGTTGTCGGTACTCGTAAGAGCCGAATTCCTCGGTGAGCCGTTGTTGCTGCATATCCTGCCATGTCTAGGACGGCTCCACCACCAATTGCTAAAACGTAAGAGTGACGGCACAATCCACCTGCATTAATCCGCTGATGAATTTGCTCTATAAATCTAGAATCGTTCTTGACTACTTCTCCACCCGGAACTACTATCGGCTCACCGCTCAGTGTTAATACATCTTCATAATATTGGGCATAGGCTGATAATTTTTTTAACAACCCATCCTGGTACTGTAAAAATCCGCCATCTACCACTGCTAGCACTTGTTTTGGGGTTGTCTCCCCATCTGCGGCGATCGCTTGTGCAAGTAAAGGATTATCTAACTCAAACAGACCTCTAGTGAAGTGAACATCATAATTGAAGGTAATACGGACACATTGGTTAATTGGTTGTAGATTAAGAGCGCTTTTTTGTTGAATAACCATTTGAATATTATTTAATTAACTATAAATAAATACATTACTACAATTAAAGCTAATAGCAATATAGACAGAATAAATCCATTAAGTAATTCAATATTTAAATAAGCTACAAGACAAATCTATTTACTAAATTAATCATACTTTTGAAGTATTTCGCTTAATAGATAAACTTTAAAATAACATGATTTTACAATTTATATTAATACCTATAGGTTATATCTGAGGTGAGTAATGGGGATCATTATTACATAAAATTCTAATTTTTTTCCGTAAGATAATTTGGAAATTTATCTAATCAAAATGGTATCTTTATAGTATCTTCTTTAAAATCAGGAGATTTTTATAGATTCAGTGAAGTTACGATCCCAGTAAGATATTATCTAACTGCTTCAAACCCAAAATATCAAGTTTAGTGCTATATTTTATACTTGGTTGTCACAAAGAAGTTGGGCAACTTATCCTGAATTTATCATGAGTAAAGTAAACAAATTACTGCATCACTGGCTGTTAAAGTCTGTTTCAGAGAAAGCTTTTACTTGGTTGGAACAGAAGCAGGCACAGATTGCTAGCGGCGCTCCTGAACGAGTGTTTTTTACGGCTTTTAGTGCTGTGCCGCGTTATCTAGGTAAACAGGATTTGCAGCTAACATTCCAAGACTTGGAAGCAGCAGAGGATCTGATCCCCGGCTGGTATCCTGGTAATTGGAGTGTAGATCAAGCAGGTCGCACACTTTTGCTTTTAGCTTTGCCCCACGATGATGCTGAGGGCTATGTGCGATCGCTTGATCGAGTCTTCTCCACTGCCGATATGGGGGAGTTAGTTGCCCTTTATCAAAGTTTGCCGCTATTACCACATCCAGAGTTACATCGCCATCGTACTGCTGAGGGAATTCGCAGCAATATGAGTAATGTATTTCAAGCTATAGCACTGCGTAATCCTTATCCAGCGAATTATTTAGATAATGCTGCCTGGAATCAGATGGTTCTGAAGGCTGTGTTTGTCGGCAGTCCGTTGCATCTAATTTGGGGTCTAGATCAGCGTGCTAATCCAGAATTGGCGAGGATGTTAGCAGACTATGCCCATGAACGTTGGGCAGCTAAACGCTCAGTTACGCCAGAACTTTGGCGACCTGTAGGGCGGTTTGCCGATAGCGGCATCATTACAGATTTGGAAAAAGTACTGGCTAATGGAGATATACACGAGCAAGAAGCAGCAGCCTTAGCTTGTGCTGAGTCTCCTTTACCCCAAGCGCAAGCATTACTTTCTCATTACCCAGATTTACAGTCATCTATTCAACAAGGTAATCTGACTTGGAGCAGTTTTAGCCGCGCTCGCTTGTCAGTTTACGAATAAAAGGAAGTGGGGAAAGACGCAATTAATCGCGTCTGTACAAGGGAGACGAGGAGGACAAGGAAAATGCCAATGCCCCATGCCTCATGCCCAATACCCAATGCCCAATGCCCAATGCCCAATCATTAAAACCATGATGTTTATCGATCCTCACATTCACATGTGTTCCCGTACTACTTACGATTACTTAGTAATGCGGGAATATGGAATTGTTGCCGTTATTGAACCAGCCTTTTGGTTAGGACAACCCCGAACTAACGCTGGCTCATTTAAAGACTACTTCAGTAGTCTTGTGGGCTGGGAACGGTTTCGTGCTAGTCAGTTTGGCATCCAACACTACTGCACAATCGGCCTAAATCCGAAAGAAGCTAACAATGAAGCGTTAGCAGCTGAAGTTATGGAACTGCTACCACTTTATGCCTGTAAAGAAGGAGTTGTTGCCATTGGTGAAATTGGCTATGACGATATGACAGAAGCAGAGGATAAGTACTTTTGTCAACAATTAGAATTAGCCAAAGAACTCGATACGTTGGTACTAATTCATACTCCTCACCGTAATAAGAAAGCGGGTGCTAGTCGGAGTATGGATCGCTGTATTGAATATGGCTTAGATCCTTCACAAGTAGTTATCGATCACAACAACGAAGAAACCGTTGAAGAAGTATTAGGACGGGGCTTTTGGGCGGCTTTCACGATTTACCCACAGACGAAGATGGGTAACGCCCGGATGGTAGAAGTTGTCCGTAAGTATGGATGCGATCGCATCATTGTAGATAGTAGCGCTGATTGGGGTATTAGCGATCCTTTAGCAGTCCCAAAAACGGCTCAGTTGATGTTAGATAGGGGTATTCCTGAAGAACATGTGCGAGCAGTTTGTTATGAAAATGCCCTAGCTGCTTACAGTCAAACTGGGCAGATGAAAGCTTCAGATTGGCTCAATCCTCAATCTATCGATCAACGTCAAATGTTCAGTGGTAATTCTGTGCTACGGGGACAAGAACCAGGAATCAAATCAGTTTCAGATTTTGTATTGATTGAATAGAAACTTGGCAGTGAGGAGTGTATAAATATCTGGTTCATTTGTAATATGCGGTTTATTTTGAGAAATACTAGGCACGGAGGCAGATAAGTGAATGTTGCAAGCTTAAATTTTCAAAGCTGGCGGGGTTATCTGGAATTGATGCGTCCTGCTAATATTGTTACTGCTTGGGCGGATATTCTTCTAGGCTTTGCTGCTTCTGGTTCTGGAATTATTTTTGTTCAATTAATCAATGGAGAAGCAAGTTTTTCCATACTAATTCCATTAGCTTGGTTGTTATTGGCTACAACTGGCTTATACGGTGGCGGTATAGTTTTTAATGATGTTTTTGATGCAGAATTAGATGCAAAAGAGCGCCCAAAAAGAGCAATTCCCAGTGGTCGAGTATCTCGTCAAAATGCTACTTTATTGGGGAGTATATTATTTGCAATCGGAATTATAGCTGCTTTTCAAGTATCGTTATTGAGTGGTGCAATCGCTATTTTTATCGCTTTTTCATGCCTCCTTTATAACTCACTCGCCAAACATCATCCTTTTTTCGGCCCTTTAAATATGGGTTTGTGCCGTGGCAGTAACTTATTATTAGGTGTAAGTGCTGTACCCGAAATAATCAGTGAACGTTGGTATTTAGCACTGATTCCTGTTCTTTATATTGCTGCTATTACCGCAATTAGTCAGGGTGAAGTTCACGGAGGAAAGAAGATTACGGGAGTACTCGCGCTACTTCTAATTGCAATAGTTTTGACAGCAGTTTTAGCTTTAGGATTATTAGAAGAGTATAGAGCGATCGCAGCCCTACCATTCGCTATTTTATTAGCTATCAGAATCTTGCCTAATTTTATCAAAGCGGCGCGGGAACCGATAGCTGAAAATATCCGAAATGCTGTGAGAATAGGCGTTTTATCTCTAATAGTTTTAGATGCAACCGTTGCATCTGGTTTTGCTGGTTTGTATTACGGTTTATTTGTTCTAATTTTGCTACCATTTTCTATGAAGTTAGCAAAGGTATTTGCTGTTACTTAAATTTGAATGTATACACCCAGTAATACCATTAATCGGCTGTAGGGGCGCACATCTATGCGCCCCTACCCATGAATATGTAGCAAGTATTTTGTGGAATAGTTTAAGCCAAAGAAAACAGATATACAAAGGATAGAGCTAGAAAATGAAAATTACAAAAAACAATAATTTTCACTTAACTTATTGCAGCAATATTCATCCTGGTGAAGGTTGGCTAGAGGTTTTCGCCAATTTAGAGAAGTATATTCCCGAACTAAAATCACGTTTATCGCCAACAGAACCTTTTGGTATTGGCTTGAGGTTAGCAGATGTTGCAGCAAAAGAACTTTTAGAAAGTAATAACTTGGCTCAATTCCAAACTTGGCTAACTCAACAAGATTTATATGTTTTCACCTTAAACGGATTCCCTTATGGTGGATTTCATCGACAGGTGGTAAAAGACCAAGTTTATGCACCAGATTGGTCTACACAAGAACGGGTTAATTATACATTAAATTTGGCACACATTTTAGCTAGTCTATTACCCCAAGGACTTGATGGCGGAATTTCTACACTACCATTATCCTATAAGCCTTGGTGGGTAAAAGACCAAACAACTTTCGAGACTGTTCTGAAAAAGAGTTGTTTGAATATTGCATCTGTGGTTGTAGAAATGATTCGCATCGGTGAACAAACAGGCAAGATCCTTCATATTGATTTAGAACCTGAGCCTGATGGTTTAATTGAAAATACTTCAGAAGTAATTGACTTCTATCAAAATTGGTTATTGCCAATCGGTGGTAGTTATTTATCAGAAAAATTAAATATTGAACAAGATTTAGCAGAGACTAAATTGCTAGAACACGTTCGGATTTGCTATGACACCTGCCATTTTTCCGTTGAATATGAGCAGCCAAACTCTGTATTTACACGTTTGCAATCGGCAGGAATTAAAATTGGCAAAATTCAAATCAGCGCTGCAATTCAAGTAAAAATACCTGCTGAGGTTGAAAAACGGAGTTTGATAGTTGAACGCTTACGTCCTTTTGCAGAATCTACCTATCTTCACCAGGTAATAGAACGTCGCAGCGATGGTACACTCCATCACTATCCTGACTTAATAACTGCATTACCACATTTAGAGCAATCTTTAGCTGAAGAATGGCGCACTCACTTTCATGTCCCAATTTTTATTCATGATTATCAAATTTTGCAATCTACGCAAGATGATATTGCTACTGTTTTACAGCTACTTCAGACAAATAATGCTTGCTCACATTTAGAAATTGAGACTTACACTTGGGATGTATTGCCATCAGAAATGAAGATAGATATGCTGACTTCTATTCAGCGAGAATATGAGTGGGTATTAAAAGAATTCGCCGCAACTTAAAAAGTAAATTTATGAAAAAGACAGTTATTCTAAATGTTGTCGGATTAACGCCCAGTTTACTAGGAGAAAATACTCCGTTTTTATCTTCTTGGGCGGCTATTGGGCAAATGGTTCCCATCAAAAAAGTGCTACCTGCTGTGACTTGTTCGGTTCAGGCTACTTATTTAACAGGAAAATTGCCTGATGAACATGGAATTGTCGCTAATGGTTGGTACTTCCGCGATGAATGTGAAGTGAAGTTTTGGCGACAATCTAATAAGCTAGTACAAGCTCCTAAAGTTTGGGAAATAGCTAAATCAATCGATCCAAATTTCACTTGTGCCAACCTTTTTTGGTGGTACAACATGTATTCTTCAGTAGATTATGCGATTACGCCGCGCCCGATGTATCCCGCAGATGGGAGAAAATTACCTGATATTTATACCCATCCTAGTGATGTGCGATCGCAAATTCAATCTGATTTAGGAAACTTCCCTCTGTTCGATTTTTGGGGCCCAAAAACTACCATTAGTTCTAGTCAATGGATTGCCAATTCCGCAAAATGGATTGAGGAACGTTACAGCCCGACATTATCACTAGTTTATTTACCACATTTAGATTACTGTCTGCAAAAATTTGGTAACAATCAAACAGAGATTAAAGCAGATTTGCGAGAAATTGATGCTGTTTGTGACGATTTAATTGAATATTATCAAGCACGCAATACTCAGGTAATTATTCTTTCTGAGTATGGCATTACCCCAGTTTCTAAAGCTGTACATTTAAACCGCGTACTACGGGAAAATGGTTTAATTGCTATACGAGAAGAATTAGGGCGAGAACTGCTCGATTTTGGGGCTAGCATTGCCTTTGCTGTAGCTGATCATCAAATTGCTCATGTTTATGTGAATGATCCGGCGTATATCCCGAAAGTGCGATCGCTTTTAGAAGCGACTGAAGGCGTAGCGCAGGTATTGCATGAAGAGGGTAAACAAGCCTACCATCTCAATCATCCTAGATCGGGTGAGTTGGTAGCGATCGCTCAATCTGACGCTTGGTTTACCTATTATTATTGGCTCGATGATGCGAAAGCGCCTGATTTTGCTAAAACTGTAGATATCCACCGCAAACCTGGTTACGATCCTGTCGAACTTTTCCTCGATCCGCAAATAAAATTTCCTCAAGGAAAAATTGCTCTCAAGTTACTTAAGAAACAACTGGGTTTTCGCTACTTAATGGATGTGATTCCTCTGGATGCTTCTCTGGTGCGTGGCTCTCACGGCAATATCACCACTTCTTCAGATGAAGGGCCTCTATTTATCACCCATCAAACTCACCTAGTTAATGAACATCAAATTGAGGCGACAGATGTTTGCTCGTTGATTCTCAAACATTTAAATACCTGAAAGGCAGTATAGAGGCGATATATCGTCTCTACATCTTACCAAAATACAAAAAGATTTCTTGTAATTCATAATCATATCGAGTATGATTTGTATATAAACTCGTAATGACTATGAATTAATGTGAGTTCGACAAGTCTTATTTGACCTCTCCCCCAACCCCTCTCCGACACGGAGAGGGGAGCAAAAAGCTGAATTTTTCGTTGCTCCTCCCTTTCCGTTTCGGAGAGGGAGGCTGGGAGGGAGAGGTTCATCGAACTCACGTTGAATTAGATTGTTTTATCAGTAGGCATTCATCTACTTACTAAAATGTAGTGTGGGCAATCTGAGTAACTTACATGGAGAGCTTCTTTACCCATGACTGAACCCCAAAACTTGACAACTGCTGACGGTATTCCAGTTAGCGATAATCAGAACTCACTCACAGCTGGAGCGCGTGGCCCTGTATTAATGCAGGATTTCCACCTCATAGAAAAGCTGGCTCATTTCAACAGAGAACGTATTCCTGAGCGCGTTGTCCACGCTAAAGGTGCGGCTGCTTATGGTACTTTTACTGTCACCAATGACATCACTCGCTACAGTAAAGCCAAACTTTTTTCTGAAATTGGCAAGAAAACGGAAGTTTTTCTGCGCTTTTCTACAGTTGGAGGAGAAAAAGGTTCAGCAGATGCCGAGCGTGACCCTAGAGGTTTTGCCATCAAGTTCTACACTGAAGAGGGCAACTGGGATATTACAGGCAACAATACCCCTATTTTCTTCATCCGCGACCCCCTCAAGTTTCCTGATTTTATCCATACCCAAAAGCGCAATCCGCAAACCAATCGCAAAGACCATAATGCAAAGTGGGATTTTTGGTCACTCAGTCCAGAATCGCTTCACCAGGTGACAATCCTGTTTTCAGATCGAGGAATACCCAAAACTTATCGACACATGGACGGTTTTGGTAGCCACACCTTCAGCTTAATTAATGCTCAGGGCGATCGCGTTTGGTGTAAATTCCACTTTAAGACTTTGCAAGGACATCAAACCTTGACAGAGGAAGAATCCGCTAAGATTAAGGGCGAAGATCCCGATCATGCAACTCATGATTTGTTTGAAGCGATCGCTAACAAAGATTATCCTAAATGGCGGATGTGTATTCAGGTGATGACCGAGGAGCAAGCGGCAAAACATCCTGACAATCCTTTTGACTTGACCAAAGTTTGGAAACAAGGAGAATATCCTTTAATTGAAGTCGGGATATTAGAGCTAAATCGTAACCCAGAGAATTATTTTGCCGAAGTAGAGCAAGCCGCTTTTAGCCCTAGTGCAGTAGTTCCTGGCGTTAGTTTCTCTCCAGACAAAATGCTGCAAGCTCGAATTTTTTCTTACCCAGATGCTCAACGGTATCGTTTGGGTGGTAACTATCAGCAACTACCCGTTAATCAACCCAAATGTCCAGTGATGCATTATCAGCGAGATGGCTTTATGGCATCAGGGAACAACCACGGTAGCGCTCCTAACTATGAACCGAATAGTGCTGAGGGTACGCCCAAAGAAAATCCAGCTTATGCAGAACCACCTAACCATTTGGGCGATGTCACAGTTGATCGCTACAATCATCGTGAAGGAAACGACGATTACACCCAAGCAGGTAATTTGTATCGGTTACTAACTCCTGAACAGCAAGAGCGTCTTGCTAAAAATATCGTCGGCAGTCTAAGTCAAGCAAGGCAGGACATCCAAATGCGCCAACTTTGCCACTTCTTCCGGGCAGATGTTTCTTATGGTCGTCGTGTAGCTGAAGGATTGGGCATTTCAATCGATCCTTCAATGTTTTCTCATGATGCTCAACCTGTAGGTAACTGGTAGCGTCGTAGTTTCGTAGGGTGTGTTATGCCGTAGGCTAACGCACCGACAACCTGGATGCTGAGTTACTTACTTAAACTAGATTTAGATCCCCGACCTCTTCAAGAAATCGGGGATTTGATCAATGAAAACAGACTCGTCAACGGAGCTAAAAGACTCGTTGACGGAGATAAAATACTCGTTAACGGAGCTAAAATACTCGTTAACGGAGATAAAATACTCGCTGACGGAGATAAAATACTCGTTAACGGAGATAAAAGCCTCGTTAACGGAGATAAAATACTCGTTGACGGAGATAAAAGCCTCGTTAACGGAGATAAAATACTCGTTGACGGAGATAAAATACTCGTTAACGGAGATAAAAGCCTCGTTGACGGAGATAAAATACTCGTTGACGGAGTTCAGAGGCTCATTAAGTAGAAAAATAAAAATATTTACAGTAATTGCGATCGCACCCTTCGCAAAGCATATCGTAGAGAAGTAGTTTTAGGTATTGCGATCGCACTATTCCGCTTCACTGTATTTGTAATGACATTCTGTAATTAATTATGTTGCCTACTTATTAGACTAGGATTTGAGTCTCAGGCGGGTAATGCAGCCAGTGGACATTACCTAAATTACTGAAACCAACGCCAGACAAAAGCAACCATTCTCCTGAATCAAGGCTGACGATTTTGCCGCAAGTCTTCCAGATTTTCACGAAAGGTTATTGTATCAGGATGATTTGCCCCTAAGCGTTTTTCAGCGATCTTCAAAGCTTCGATGTACAAAGGTTCGGCTTCGCTGTACCTTCCCTGTGAATGGTAAAGTTCTGCCAAATTATTGAGGCTTTTCGCAATGCTGGGATGGTTATTTCGCCACAAGTTTTTATCAAGTTCTAATGCTTTGAGGCACAATGATTCTGCTTCATTGTAGCGCTTTTGAACTTTATACATATAACCAAGAGCGTAAATAGTATCTGCCAAAAGAGGATGATTCTCTGGAAGTAGATGCTGCTTAAGTTTCAAAGCTTGCAAGAATAATGCTTCTGCTTCGTTGTAACGTTTTTGGGCGCGGTATATTAAAGCTAAATTGTGCAAATCAGTAGCTACATCGGGATGCTTTTCTCCTAAGATTCGCTTATCTAGTTGTATCGCTTGCAGTGATAAGGGTTCTGCTTCCATGTAGCGTTTTTGAGAATAGTAGAGTAGTGCCAAATTATTCAGACTAACTGCCATATCGGGGTGTTCATCCCCTAACAGGCGTTTTGTCATGGACAAAGCTTCTATGTACAAAGGTTCGGCATCGCTGTACCTTCCCTGTGAATAGTAAAGGAATGCCAAATTATTTAGGCTAGTTGCTACAGAGGGGTGTTCATCCCCCAGCAGGCGTTTTCTCATGGACAAAGCTTCTATGTACAAAGGTTCGGCATCGCTGTAACATCCCTGTAAAAGGTAGAGTACTGCCAAATTGTTCAGACTAACTGCCACATCAGGGTGTTCATCCCCCAACAGGCGTTTTCTCATGGACAAAGCTTCGATGCACAAAGGTTCGGTATCGCTGTACCTTCCCTGTGATTTATAGAGTGCTGCCAAATTGTTCAGGCTAGTTGCCACATCGGGATGTTCATCTCCCAGCAGGCATTTTCTTATGGATAAAGCTTCGATGTACAAAGGTTCGGTATCGTTGTATCTTCCCTGTGAGAAGTAGAGTCCTGCCAAATTGTTCAGGCTAGTTGCTACAGAGGGGTGTTCATCCCCCAGCAGGCGTTTTCTCATGGACAAAGCTTCGATGTACAAAGGTTCGGCATCGCTGTACCTTCCCTGTGATTCGTAGAGGGCTGCCAAATTGTTCAGGCTAGTTGCCACAGAGGGATGTTCATCCTCTAGCAAGCGTTTTGTCATGGACAAAGCTTCGATATACAAAGGTTCGGCATCGCTGTACCTTCCTTGTGATTCGTAGAGTAATGCCAAATTGTTCAGACTAGTTGCCACATCGGGGTGTTCATCTCCAAAACGTTTTCTAGCAGCGAATAAACTTTGTTCACGCCAAGGTAAAGCTTGCGCGTAGGCTCCTTGACCTTGGTAAAATCTAGCCAAGCCTACAAAAGGCCAGATTAAATCATCATCGTTTAACCAAGCTTGGTAAGCTATAGTAGTTTCGGCAAGGTGAGGGATGGCAAAAGTTACTTGAGCAATGTCTATCAATGTGGGTGTCTCAGGAATATCTTTTGCTACGGCTACCATTGCTTGACAATAGCCACGCTTGAGTTCGTTTGCTTCCGCTAACTCTTCTAACTTCTGCTGCAATAATTCCCGAATGCGTTCATGAACTTGGTAGGTGTCATCTGCCAATTCTTGTAGCAGATAATGCTCAACTAAAACAGCGCAGTTAGCTTTTAAGTCAAATTCCCAATGCCTATAACTTGCTGCCGATTCTACCAAAGACCAAGGGATAGGAGCCAAAGCAAACAAGCTCAACAGACAAGCTAATTTTTGCGCTTTTAGTTCCAAGCTTTGCCAATTCAACTCAAAAGCTGCTACTACACCAGACTCGCCTGCTGATGCTTGCTTTTGTAGCTGTGCGAGGATGTCTGCTAGCATAATACTCTCCCTGGCTCTCGGCACTGTGCTGCTATTTGGTAAAGTCCAATAGGTACATAATCCACAAATCGGCAAAGACCTTTAGCAAACTCTAATTCTTTCTCAACTCTATCTTTTCCCAGTAGAGTTGTTAATAATTCTAAAGCTCCCTCTACTGACAATTTACCTAATGGCAGTGATTGATATATTAACCCTGTATTTAGACGAGTGGTAATCAACACTTTAAACCGAGAACCTTTAGGTGGTAGATAGGTTTGAATTAGTTTCCAGTCTTTGACATCATCAAATATTAATAGAACTTTGCCAGCTTGCCACTTCTTCCAGCAATAAGCAAGTTGACCTGCTAGGCTTAAACCATCCGGTGGATTAAAGTTAGGTAAATTCACAACTCCAAACTCTACTAACTGGGTTCCCAAATCAATACCTTGGGGATTTAACCAACAACACCCCCCAGAATAATCTTCTAAATATTGCCATGAGTATTGAATAGCTAACTCTGTTTTACCCACCCCACCTTGTCCAGTCACATCGGTAATAGCCACAACATCATTTACTTGTAATAGCTGATGCAATTGCTCTATTTGCTCATCTCTGCCAACAAACTTACGAGCTTGACTCTGTGGGATATTATGCGGTATATCAAACGGGTTGAAATGAGATTTTTCAATATCTCCATCCCAACTGCGGGAATAAAAATAAGTCGGCAGTTGTTTTTTATCTAAACTAATAAATCGCTGCTTAACTGCCTCAGTAACTTCCCTCATATTCGGGGGAAAAGTCCCATTAGCTGCTGCAAAAGCCTCTCTCACAGCTTGAGAAAAGTATCCTGTTTTATTTTCCGAATTTACCTTAGCTTGTTCTCCTTCTCGCGTAGCCAGTAACACAAATTGTTGACTATCTTGCTTTGGCTGACCACTTAAAAAAGCTTTGCCACCTAAGTTAGTTGGTCTTCCCTTGGACTCTAAAACATAATTGGCACAGGCATCAATAATACAAATATGATTACGAATCTGAAATTTATCGGAACCCAACAAAACTAATAAAGAATTTAAATCTAAATTCTGCCAATTCTGTTTATTGGCATCAGCACAAAGCAACCGACGCTCTCGTTCTGAGGTAATCAAACCATGTCCCGCCCAAAAAATGTAGAGTAAATCCCCCGACTTTGGGGATAAAAAGTTAGTCACAATGTTGGAGATATTTTGCTCTGTTGCTAACTCTACAGTCAACCCACATTCCCCAATTAACTGATGATTTTCTTCCAGCGCTGATAAACATAACCGGATATTCTCTTTCGGTACACCGTGCTGATGCAGCCAATGAGCAAATTTCAGCGCGTCATTGGCTGGCCCTCCACCTGGCACGTTCCAAGCAGTTTCGTGGTACTTTTCAATACCCACAATTAACCCAAATGTGCGATCGGGTTTAGCCATCAGCTGCATGATAACCTAGCCTCTCACGTGTTGGGGAAAATGACCTAATCCCCCAGCCCCCTTCCCCAGTAAAGAAGGGGGAAAATTTAAAGCCTCTCTCCTTGTAGAGGCTACGGTGTACACACAAGTCTGAAGTCGTTTACAAATCTGGTTTTTACCCCACCCTAACCCTCCCCTTGCAAAGGGGAGGGAATTAGATTTCCGGCTTCCCCCCTTTGCAAGGGGGGATTGAGGGGGGTAATTTAACTTGTTTGTACACCGTAGCCTTGTAGGGGAGAGGTTGGGAGAGAGCTTTTCTATATTCCGCCGTAAAAAGTAAAGCATTATGGCAACCTTGAAATAATCGCCTCCCAGGTTTTAGCATTTGTCCAATAAGCACCGTGGGAACGGGGAAATGGTTGTCTGCTATCCACTCGCACATCCTGCACTCTATCAGGGAAAATATTCTTACCCACGTAACTGAGAAAATCTCGTAAATCGTAGATATTCAACCATTGCGGGAAATGCTCTGGTAATAACTGCCCATATTCTAAGCTGTAGAGGGCGTTAATCTCATATAAAAATGGTGCTTGGGAACCAACTGTTACCAATAATTCCACCTGAGACAACTGCTGCTGCACTAGCAAATCTACACAAGCGATACCTCCCAAACTATGGGCGATTAAAACTACTGGCGGTTCTGCTTGGGCAATTTGTTCCTGGATAAACGCCCTGATTTTTTCACCCCGTGTCTGATACAACAAAATATCACCAGGCATAGGCGAAATTTTATCAGTTAATTCAAGGCGGTTTCCTCTGACATAATTTGTTCCGCCGTGCTGCGCTAGTTCAACAAATGGCTTTAATAACCAGCCACCCAATCCTAACTCCGCCTCTGTCAAAGCCAAAGTCAGCAATTCCACAACTTTATCGCGCAATTGGGCATCAGTGAGTATGGGGGGAAATTTTTCTTGCTGTTCGCTAATAAACATTGCTTGAGCCACAACTGCTCTAGCTATTGGTGCATAATATTCACTCAAATCAGATTCGGAAACTGTGAGCAACGCGCGTTCATACGGTTCACTGTGGATAACCGCCTCTCGTGCTGGCTCAAATACCTCTGCAATTCCCGCCTCTTGCAACTTAGCTTCCAGTTGAGATCCCGGAGTGAGACTTGCTACACGAGATTGTAAAATATCCCCTGGTTCTTCCCCAAATGGATTTCCTGCCTCAACAGATTTCAAAGACAACAGCCGTAATTCATACAGAGGATCGCGGTATAATTGACCCCACAGTACAATCTCTGCGTCTTCTTCTCCTTGAGATAAAGCCAGTGTCGCATCTTCCAAGGGTACTGATGCCCGATTATCATTGAACTTTGCACCTAATACACCCCAAAGGCAGGGAGAAACTTTGATATCAGGACGTTGGGCGTGAATCTTTTGCTCAATTATCTGAAAAGTTTCGTTGTATTCTCGTTCCCTAATGCCTGTGCCATGT
The DNA here is from genome assembly GCF_034530915.1 of Nostoc sp. DedQUE09. Taxonomy (NCBI): domain Bacteria; kingdom Bacillati; phylum Cyanobacteriota; class Cyanophyceae; order Nostocales; family Nostocaceae; genus Nostoc; species Nostoc sp. DedQUE09. The sequence continues at coordinate 44,437 of NZ_JAVRCE010000023.1, read as the reverse complement.
ACAAATATTACGGTGGTCACAATAATTCGTAATTTATAATTCGTAATTCGTAATTTTTACCCCATACCTGAAGTTAGGGGCTTGAAATAATGATACTACGCGTTTTTATATTTCCATTGATGAATCAAGGGGGTTGTATTTATTTAATTACGAATTACGAATTACGAATTACGAATTAATAATTGTGTATTATTCCTCACTACTTTCTTTGACACAAGTTGATTTCAATCACTTGGCTTATTAAAAACTTCTAAAATCTGTCGGCAAATTTGTTTGAGCTTATCCTCGATTTCATTAGAAGGCGAAGATACGCCGACAACACTCCAGTTTTCCACCGTAGAAAGTCGCCACGCTTCACCACGATGATCGAATCCAGCTACCTCCACACCGATCGCCCGCCGGGAATTATTGATGGGGTCTTGATAAAATCGGATTTGAATTAAAATACTGCGACTTCGCCAAGATTTGCTAATACCAGGAAAGTGAAAGCCAATATCTATAGAATCTGGATCGACTAATTCCCTAGTTTCCGGGTCATTTTTCCAGGGTTTGAGATCAGATTTGGCATCAGGAAACTCGAATTTGAACAAATTAACTACCGTAGCTATGTTGCTGGCGAGTTCAAGGTTCGTTGCCTGTTCAGCTGCGTTCACTAAAAAACACTCCTATATCGCGTCGGCATCTTCAAGGATGTGAAGACAGAAAAACCGCCAGAAGGCTTATATTATTGGTGTTTCAGCTTATCAAGACCTTTGAGATTTAGCAACTCTAAATCATACTTCCCTAACAATTTTCGCTACTAACAGAAGCCAAAAATCGCTTCTTGTTGGGACTGCCTAACACCTATTAAGTAATTGTACTTAAAAATTACTCAAAAGCAGATGATAACTCTGTCCTTTGGAAAAAATATCAAGATTTTCTGCAAAATCCTTGGCTGACAAGAACGATTAACTGCGCTAGCGATCTAAAATGACACTGTGAATCGGTAAATAAAAAGCAATCAAGTTCAATATATGGTGCGTCAACGCTCGATTTTTTCATTTTTCCTAGTACTATTGGCCACATTCCTGATTAGTTGTGGTGGCCCTGGTGTTGCGGTAGCACCTCCGACTTACACAGCAGTACAACTTGAAAAAATTCAGGCTTATGTTCCTGAAATTCAGGCTGTGCGCGATCGCTCACAAGAGTTGACAACCCTAATTAAAAGAGGTGATTGGATCAATGTGCGTAACTTTATACATGGGCCGATAACAGAAGCAAGGCTGAACCTGACTTATGTCACTCCTAACCTTCTACCCAATGACCAACCCAAAGCACGTCAAATAACGCGAGATTTGTTTAACGACCTGGTTAAACTTGATAAAGCTACTAGTGCTGGCAATCCTCTAGTTGCCTTGAATCAATCCCAAGCTGCTTTCGCAGAGATTGATAAATTTCTCCAACTGCTTCCTAAGACCAACAGTGAAGCAGAGGCAAGTTAAGCGCAAGGTAAGATGAGCAAAGGGGATGAGGAGGATGAGGGAGAGTAAAAATTGCTCCCCCTGTTCCCTCATCTCCCGTATCTCTCCCATCTCCGCTTCAAAATAGCAATGAGTCATGTAGTTATTATCGGTTGTGGTGTAGTCGGGGCTGCGATCGCTTACGAACTGAGTCTAGTAAAAGGGCTGAAAATTACAGTTTGCGATCGCCAACCACCAGCACAAGCTTCCACCGGCGCTGCACTTGGCGTTTTGATGGGCGTAATCAGCCAAAAAATCAAGGGTAAAGCTTGGCAGATGCGGCAAACTAGCATCCAACGCTATGAAATCTTGATTCCTGAATTAGAAGCTTTAACGGGTCGCAAAATTCCTTTTAATCGTCAGGGAATTCTCATGCTTTTGTCTGATTCCTCCCTAGAGGGGATGTCAGCATGGGAAAAACTAGTAGAAATTCGTCATTCTCAAAGCTGGGATTTAGAAATTTGGGACACCGCTAAACTCCAGAATATCTGTCCTCAAATTAATAACGAAACAATCACTGGCGCTGTCTATTCTCCACAAGACCGCCAGATCGATCCAACTGCCCTGACGTTAGCTTTAGTTGAAGCTGCCCAGCAAAATGGTGTAACTTTCAAATTTGGCGTGACTGTTTTGGATGCCCCAATCTCAACACCTGAATTTTGCCATCAACTTGAGACTACAGAAGGAAAAATAGCCGCAGATTGGTTTGTAATTGCAGCAGGGTTAGGTTCAACCCCACTGACGGCAAAATTAAATCAGATAATTGATATCCGCCCCGTACTTGGGCAAGCCTTGCAAATGCGTGTGGGGCATCCATTAGGCAATCCTGATTTCCAGCCAGCGATAACGGGTAACGATGTGCATATTGTTCCTGTGGGCGGTGGAGATTATTGGATAGGCGCAACAGTGGAATTTCCTAGCAATGACGATGAGATACCGCCAAATCAAGAATTATTAGAATCTGTTAGACAACAAGCGATCGCATTTTGTCCAGAATTAGCCACAGCAACTATTCTCCGCACTTGGTCAGGGTTACGTCCCCGTCCAGAAGGTCGTCCAGCCCCAGTTATCGGGAAGTTGCCAGGGTTTAGTAATGTCCTCCTAGCTACCGGGCACTATCGCAACGGCGTTTTGCTAGCACCCGCTACAGCTTATGCGATTCGTGAGATGATTATTTCTCAGGGAATGGGGGGATAAGGGGGAGCAGCACTTCTCTACGAGACGCTCCGCGAACGGCTACGCTCAGTGACCAAGGAGCAGAGGAGCAGGAGGAGAATAACAAACAACTCAATGCCCACTTGCCCTGAGCGACTTGTACTGAGCGTAGTCGAAGTAAGCCGAAGGGATGCCCAATATAGGAAAATAACGTGTCAATAACAGAACATAAAATCAATGTAGATTCGCTGGAATGGTTTTATCGGGAATCTTTACCACTCGGCAGAAGTGACTTAGCGCCTGTGTTGTTGCTACACGGCTTAGTTTCACAAAGTTACAGTTGGCGTCATATTATACCTGCGTTGGCGAATCAGGGGACAAGAGCGATCGCTCCAGATTGGATTGGTTACGGCTTTTCTGCAAAACCAGAAAAACGAGATTTTGCCTACACTCCCGATGCTTTTATCACAGCTTTAGAAGGATTTATTAAAGCGTTAGAACTTGAACATTTTTCTTTAGTTGTCCAAGGATTTTTAGGTTCTGTAGGACTACAATACGCTTTGCGTCATCCAGAACAAATTGCCAATTTAGCTATTTTAAATACACCAATTTCAACTGCTGCCAAATTACCCTGGAAAATTAAACAAATGGGTTTACCTTTGGCTGGTGAAGTCATGACCCAAGACCCTTTATTAGTCGATCGGACGCTAGAAGGCGGAAGCCGTTATCGCATAGGAGATAAGGATTTAGATATTTATCGAAAACCATTTTTAACTGCTTCTTCGTCTGGTCGAAGTCTCTTAGCCAGTATTCGCAATTTACAGCTTGATTCTGCAATGACAGAAATACAAACTGGCTTTAAAGAATGGCAACAACCAATTCTGATTCAATGGGGTATGATTGACCCTTGGCTACCTGTAGACATTGCCGAAAACTTTGCCAATTCCGTACCAAATACTGAATTAATAAAACTTAATAACGTTGGGCATTATCCTCAAGAACACTATCACGAAGCGATTTTGCAAGACCTTTTACCCTTTGTGCGTCGTAAAGATGCTCATTGACAATATAGCTCTGGCAAAAATCGATATTATAAAAATGAATGTCAAAATTCAGGAGTCAAAATTCAGGAATCAGAATTAATTAGTAGAGGGTGCAAAATCATCACTGTAGTCCACTAAATGGAAGATTGAGTGGCAGAATTAAAATGTTTTTCTTGTTAAAACTCATCCTTGAACGGATGGAATATTCTGAATTCAGAATTCTGGCTCCTGACTACTTTTTATTACCATTACAAAAGGATCGCAACCACAAGTAAAGGAGATTATGATTCATGGCTTATTCATGGTTTAAAGCTTTTCATATTGTCGGATTTGTAGTTTGGTTCGCTGGTTTGTTCTACTTAGTACGTCTTTTTATCTATCACGTTGAAGCTAATGAAGAACCGGAACCAGCACGAACGATATTGAAAAATCAGTATCAAATTATGGAAAAGCGCCTTTACTCTATCATCACTAACCCAGGAATGTTCGTGACGATCGCAATGGCCATCGGTTTAGTAAGTACTGAACCGGATGTTTTAAAAGAAGGATGGTTGCATATCAAACTGCTGTTTGTGGCTATTTTAATTGGCTATCATCATTACTGCGCTCGGCTGATGAAGAAATTAGCAGTAGATGAGTGTCGCTGGAGTGGTCAGCAATTACGGGCTTTAAATGAAGCGCCTACAGTTATGTTAGTAGCGATCGTCTTGCTGGCTGTGTTTAAAAATAATCTACCTACAGATATTGCTGCTTGGGCTATTTTCGCCATGATTATTTTGATGGCAGTCACTATTCAACTTTACGCCAAAAAACGCAGGCTGGATAAAGAGAAATTGACGGCACAAATAGGACAACCACAAGAACAAAGTTAGACAAAGTAAGGTAGCACAAATCTGCTACCTTACTAAACGTTGCATCACAACAATAAATGCTACCAATTAACCATTACCTCATCCTGGAAACCTTTACAGTAAATCATCCCCAGGAATTACGGTAGTGTAGAAAACATATTTGCGATTAGCGACATAACGACGGTCTTGTTTAATAATTGCCATAAACTCTCTATGTCCCTCACGGGTACGCCCCACTAAACAACCTGCGCTAGCAAGGCGAATATCATTCCGAGGGAAATCAAAGCCGTAGTGTTGATTAACGTAAAAATTATCACCTGTATCAAGTTTGTCGCCAGTCCGTTTAAAATCTCTGTTGAAATCTCTACAAACTGTTATATCTCCAACTTGCACTAACGCTTCGTGAGGCTCTGCTGTGCCGTGGGTGCCAACAGCCCAAGCTTTGTATTGTCCAAACTGAATCCTAGCTGCTCCTTTGGGATTCATTGGATTATAAGTGTAGTACCTCCCTGGTTCTGTAGTCGCTTCCCAGTGATCTACGATTTTGGGAACACCATTTACTACTTCAATAACAATGCGACGATCGTTAAATTGATTGGGTGTATCACTGTTGAGAGTCCAGTCTGCATCTACGCCCTCTACATAAACAATGTTGTATTCTTTGGGATTGGTAAATACCTGATAATCTTTGGCAAGCATATATTTCACAATCTTACTAGCGATATCATTGCCTAGTTTTAAGGGGGGTTTAGGAAGATCGTCTATTTTGGTTTCAATCAGTTTTTTGGCTGTGACTGCTCCTAAAAAGCCACTCTCTTCAGTTTTTGTTAATTCTTGAAATTTTTTGAGAGCTATCACAGAAACAGGGCCAAATTTACCATCGGCTGGAGGTTCTAGCAAACCTAAGCCGATTAACAATACCTGAATCTGACGAGCCAAGTCTTCATCTTCAGCGATCGCATCAAACGACCATTTCTCATCTTTTCCCAAAAAATCTTGTAGTTTCATTATGCACCTGCTTTCATTTACTGAGTTCTAAGTATAAACATCATTTTAAAAATTGATGTCGTCTAAAACTATACTCTAACGTAAAATATGATGTCATCTGGAGCTTGTGATACGACGATGCACATTGCCTGAATTCAATACTTCATACAGGCTACATTATTAATTAGCTCAATTTCTCTGCTGCGCGTCCAAGCAGCAACTCGTTGTCAGGCATCGCCTCTGTAAAACCCCAAATGACTAACGAAGAACTGCTGCAAATTATTGAACAAGCTGCTAGAGACAAGGTGACAGAATTAGACCTTTCTGGCAAAGGTTTAACAACGCTGCCAGAGGAAATTGGACAACTGACCAATCTGCGATCGCTCGACCTCGGCTGGAATCAACTGAGCAGTCTACCAGCAGAAATCGGACAACTCACTAACCTACAAATGCTCAACCTCCCCAGTAATCAACTGAGCAGTCTGCCAAAGGAAATTATCCAACTCACTAACCTGCAAAAGCTCTACCTCTTCAGTAATCAACTGAGCAGTCTGCCAAAGGAAATTATCCAACTCACCAACCTGCAAACGCTCAACCTTCGCAGTAATCAACTGAGCAGTCTGCCAAAGGAAATTATCCAACTCATCAACCTGCAAACGCTCTACCTCGGCAGTAATCCACTGAGCAGTTTGCCACCGGAAATTATCCAACTCACCAATCTGCAAAAGCTCTACCTCTTCAATAATCAACTGAGCAGTTTGCCACCGGAAATTATCCAACTCACCAATCTGCAAAAGCTCTACCTCTTCAGTAATCAACTGAGCAGTTTGCCACCGGAAATTGTCCAACTCACCAACCTGCAAACGCTCGACCTCCGCTACAATCAACTGAGCAGTCTGCCAAAGGAAATTGTTCAACTGGTGAACCTGCAATTACTGGATCTTCGTTGGAATCCAGTCCCTATTCCACCTGAGATTTTAGGGCCGAAGAATTCATATAAAGATCCAGGTGATGTGAATGAAATTCTCGATTTCTATTTTCGGGTGCAAGATCCAGCCGAAACCGAACCCTTTTACGAAGCAAAATTATTGATTGTTGGCGAAGGAGGAGCCGGTAAAACCTCTTTAGCCAAGAAAATCAGCAATGAAACCTACGAACTCCAGCCAGATGAAAAATCAACTGAAGGTATTGAAGTCATCCAGTGGAACTTTACACAGCCTAATGGCAAAGATTTTCGCGTTAACATCTGGGACTTTGGCGGTCAGGAAATCTACCATCAAACACATCAGTTTTTCCTCAGTAAGCGTTCTCTCTATGCCTTAGTTGCCGACACTCGTAAAGAAAACACTGATTTTTACTGGTGGCTAAAAGTTGTCGAACTCTTGAGCAACAAAAGTCCAGTTATCATCATCAAAAACGAAAAACAAGGTCGTCAGTGCGAAATCGATGGGGGGCAGTTACGAGGAGAATTTGATAACTTCAAAGAAATTCTGGCAACCAATTTAGCTGATAATCGCGGTTTGGCAGAAATTAAAAAGGCTATTCAGCTTTATATCAGCAATCTTGACCATGTTGGTACACCTCTACCAAAACTCTGGGTAAGAGTCAGAGGTGCCCTAGAGAATGATTCCCGAAATTACATCAGCTTTGAAGAATACTGTAACCTTTGCCGAGTCAATAATTTAACTGATCGTAAAGATATGCTGCGCTTGAGTAGCTATTTACATGACCTCGGCGTTTGCCTTCACTTTCAAGACGATTCTACACTCAAACACTACGTCATCCTCAAACCGGAATGGGGGACAACTGCCGTCTACAAAGTTTTGGACAGTCAAACTGTCAAGCAAGAGCTAGGTTGTTTTACCAAAGAAAACCTCAAAGATATTTGGCAAGACGACGAATATGCAGATATGCGCGATGAACTCCTGCGATTAATGATGCGGTTCAAGCTTTGCTACGAAATCCGCGATCGTGGTGACACCTATATTGCACCTCAATTGCTCTCCATTGAAAAAGCTGATTATACGTGGGATGATCGCCACAACCTAATCCTGCGCTACACCTATACATTCATGCCCAAAGGCATCATTACCCGCTTTATTGTTGAGACGCACCCTTGGATTGAACAGCAAAAACTAGTTTGGAAAAACGGTGTTGTTCTCAACAAAGACCAAACCCGTGCTGAAATAATTGAAAACTATAATCAACGGGAAATTAAAATCCGTGTAGCCGGAAACCGCAAAAAAGAATTGATGGCTGTCATCACCCATGAACTCGAAAAAATCCACAACTCTTACGAACGTTTGCAATATGAAACCCTAGTTCCTTGTAACTGCGAAAAATGTAAAGGAAGCCAAACTCCTTATAGTTATCCTCTGAACGAACTGCGTGAGTTCCTAGATGATAATGCTTACCTGATTCAATGCAGGAAAACCCGCCAAATGGTAGATGTCCGCAGGTTAATTGATGATGTCATGTTCCAAACTGATAGACCAGATAAGGAATTCAACCCCCAGGTTACACAGTTGCAAAAGGAACTGGAACGAAAGCGAGATGAATCATTGACGCATCGGTTACGAGGTAGCAATCAAGAAGAAAAACCTATCATGAATAGTCAATCTGCAATGGAATTCGAGAAGGAAATTTTCATCTCTTATGCTTGGGGTGGAGAAAGTGAGCAATTTGTCAATCAACTGGATGAGACTTTCCAGGCAAAAGGAATCAAAATCATCCGTGATAAACGCGATTTGGGCTACAAAGGACTAATCAAATCCTTCATGGAACGAATTGGACGCGGTAAATGTGCGATCGCAGTTATTAGTGATAAGTATTTAAAGTCTCCCAATTGTATGTTTGAGCTAGTACAAATTGCTAAAAATGGAGAATTTTATAATCGGATTTTCCCGATTGTGTTAGCGGATGCCCAAATTTATAAACCTGTTGCAAGACTTAAATATATTAAGCATTGGGAAGACCAAATTAAAGAGTTAGATGAAGCTATGAAAGGAGTTTCCGCAGCTAATTTGCAGGGATTTCGTGAAGAAATTGACCAATACACCGAGATTCGCAACACCATCGCGGAACTAACCAACCTGCTAAAAGATATGAACATGCTTACCCCTGATATTCACAGTGCATCAGACTTTGAGGAGTTGCTGAATGCGATCGCACATCGTTTAGATGAGTAAAAATAGCTTATTAGTTAAGCTCAGAGGTTGAGTAATGTCTCCGATGGGCTAAACCTACGCCCTTTTAACTCGACAATTTGTATTCTGAGGTGCAAGCTTTAAGTTCAAAAGTAGAATGATGAGTGTTAAAGGTGCAACTTTGAAGATAAAAGGTGCAACTGCGAGGATAAAAGGCGCAACTGCGAGGATAAAAGACGCAACTGCGAGGATAAAAGACGCAACCGCGAGGATAAAAGGTGCAACTGCGAGGATAAAAGACGCAACTGCGAGGGTTAAAGGCGCAACTGCGAGGATTAAAGATTAAGCGATCGCTTTTTTCTCTTTCTCATCTATGCATGAAGAATCTATACACTTGTCGTCTGCTTTAAAGTTAAACAGTGTAAATAAGAGATATTTTGCAGCTAAATGAATAGACCTCTTGCATAAATCAAAAATAAGAAAGAACCCCACCCCGCCAAAGCTACGCTTTGTCTCCCCTCCCCGCTTGCGGGGAGGGGGTGGGGTGTTAGGGACTTTTGCAACAGGTCTAATGTAGTAGTTTTTTCTGTCGGCTGACGTGTTCTCTCATTATTCTCCAGATGCCCAAGCAGTAGTTAGATAAATAGTACGCTGTTACTTACATCGATATTACAGCGATGTCTCCGATGGCCACGAGCTTGTCGTATCACTTCATGGAAGCAAGCTACGCGCAGCGTCTCGTAGAGAAGTGCGGGCTACGCCCAATACAGTTCGGATAAGCATTTTGAACTCAGAATTACCTTTGGGGAAAAGGTTAAAGGTTAAGGGTTAAAAGTTTTTTCCCCCTTTCCCTTTGCCCTTTAACCGAACCGTATTGGGGCTACGCCTACGCACTTGTAACACAATTCCTCTAAGGGACTTCCAGCGAAGTAGGGGTGCAAGGTCTTGCGCTTCTAGTAAGTTCGACTTTTGGCTACTTTTGATTCTGATGCAGTACCTTTAGCCTGGATTTAAGGAGATTTTTTTATTTATGGACTCAAAACAGCAACAAAGTTTTTTCACCTTCGATGGAGATGTTGGCGGTACTGCTGGCTACGCCGGGGTTCCGGCTGCATCTGATGCTAGCAAGGCGGCTAAAACGGCAAATAAATATCTCAACGATTCACTGCTGATGAACCAACTCACAGAACACGTATATAAACTTTTGCTAGAAGATTTGCGATCACAGCGGGAAAGGCTAGGTAATTATAATTCTCAAAGGTGGTTGTGATGGCTACAGGCGCTAATAACGGCAACATTACTCACGAATTAAATTATGTCACGACTAATCGTTTCTACGTAGAAATAGACAGTTCGATTGCTGCCTCTTTTGCTGAATGCACAGGATTAAGTATTCAAATTAAGAAAAATATTTTTCAGGAAGGCGGTGTTAACGACCAACAAAGAATTTATTTAGGTCATACAGAATTTGCAGACATAACTCTTAAACGTGGAGTTACCGATCATCCAGGTTTTTGGAACTGGATGAATGCAGTTTTTGATGAACAGAAGAAAACATCTCGACGCAATGTCAATATTCTGATTTTCAATCAAGCCGGTGAAACGATGATGAGTTGGACTTTGATTGGTGCTATTCCTATAACCTGGAAAACACCTGCACTCCAAGCAGATGGAAAGGCAGTTGCCATTGAAGAATTAACTTTAGCTTATGAAGGCTTACAAGTTGCAAGAACTACAGGAGGAGGCACTTCTGTACAACGGAATCAAAAAAGTGGATATTTCGTTTCTAGCTAATTGGCTATTTTTAAACGATAACTATGCAAATTATTCAATCTCCGCTAGGAAACAATATTCAGCCCCTTGGGGTAATATCATCTTTATCTATTCCTGATAGAATGGTATTGAGAAAACAGTCTCATTCTCTGCATTCAAGAAGTAATTTTATTAGTCCCATACCAACTCAGCTACCATTAGTTAAATCCTCTAAATTTTTATTATCTCGTGAAAATGAACCATCAATACAACCATTAATAGGTTGGGATAGTTGGGATAATCAAGATATAAATAGTGATTTGCCATTATTTGAATCTGATTCTTTTGATTCAATAGCTCTACCTGAAAATAGTCCTGTTAATACTGGTGAACTAGCAAAAGACAGTATTCCAGAGATACTGCCAAACCGGATTGATAAAACAATTGATGATACCTCGCAACAATTAAATATTAAAGGTAAATCTCAATCAAAAAAAGCAAATAAATCTCAAAAGCCACTTGACAAAAAATTAAAACCCAAACCTAAGAAAGCAGCGAAATCATCTTTGGCTAAGAATATTGTTCAAAATAATGTTAATATTAATGGTAAGGAAAATAGCTTATTAACATCAGATGAGCCTCTGTCTGTTGAGGCTAATTTGGAAATACCTAAATTGCAACTGGATGATGCTGTCGTTGATAATTCTCTAGGTTTGCCGTCAGCACTAACCTCACCTAATCTTGATGGTGCACCTACTTTACTCCATCCTTGGGCGAATGAGGAAAATACTGTAGAGGCGCATATTGCTGTACCTAATCCTGAGTCTTCAATTGCCAAAAATCTTATTGCACTACAACAAGAAATTGATTCTAGTGTTTCAAGTGAATCTCCAGCAAGTATACCTGTTCAGTTAACACCTACCTCAGTCGATATTGAAGACACACCTAGTTTATTTAGAAACTCTGATAATAATGAACCGTTAGTAATTTCAGAATCACAGTCTGGTATGGTGGTTAATGTCTCAGATGTCTCAGCAAATCTGACTTCACTGCAAGGTAACAGCTATGTTGAGAGTACTAATAGCGAGTTTACAGAAAGTCAGCCCCTTTTAGTACCACCTGAGATTGTTGAAACACCAACAATTATCACCACGCAACCTGAGATTAGTGAAACAGCGATCGCACCACTTACGGCTACATCACCTGAGATTGGCGAACCACCAATAATTACTCCTATATCATTAGAGATTGGTGAAACAGCGATCACACCACTTACCGCCACATCGCCAGAGTTTTCTGAAACGCCAGTAGTTAGCGCTATATCGCCTGAGATTGGTGAAACAGCGATCGCACCACTTACCGCCACATCACCTGAGATTGGTGAAACACCAATAATTACCAATACATCGCCTGAGATTGGTGAAACTGCGATCGCACCACTTTTCGCCACATTACCAGAGATTTCCGAAACACCAATAATTACTCCTACATCATCAGAGATTGGTGAAACTGTGATCGCACCACTTACGGCTACATCACCTGAGATTGTTGAAACACCAACAATTACCGCTATATCCCCTGAGATTGGTGAAACACCAACAATTAGTACAACATTACCTGAGATTGTTGAAACACCAATAATTACCAATACATCGCCTGAGATTGCTGAAACTGCGATCGCACCACTTACCGCCACATCGCCTGAGATTGGTGAAACACCAATAATTAACGCTATATCGCCTGAGATTGGTGAAACACCAACAATTACCGCTATATCGCCTGAAATTGGTGAAACTGCGATCGCACCACTTTTGGCCACATCATCTGAAATTGATAAAACACCAATAATTACCGCCATACCATCTGAGATTGGTGAAACAGCGATCGCACCACTTACCGCCACATCGCCTGAGATTGGTGAAACACCAATAATTAACGCTATATCGCCTGAGATTGGTGAAACTGCGATCGCACCACTTACAGCTACATCGCCTGAGATTGTTGAAACTGCGATCGCACCACTTACCGCCACATCAACTGAGATTTCTGAAACGCCAGTAGTTAGCGCTATATCGCCTGAGATTGTTGAAACTGCGATCGCACCACTTACCGCTATATCGCTTGAGATTAGTGAAACAGCGAGTATTTTCAGGGAAATTACTGACAATGAACAAATAGTAGAATCAGAATTTACCTCTGCGGTAACAAATGAAGAAAATCCTGAAATACCAACCTTTGTGGATACTTCAGATAATCCAACCTCCCCACAAAAAGAGGTAAACACATTACCTCAAGTTGAGAAAAATGCGATCGCAGAAAATTTGCCAGCACCTAAAGGTTATGCTACTGGTGGCCACGTAACAGATTCCCCCATTGAAAATCGTCAGCAGATAGCATCTTCCGATACTGTACCTGCAATGCTTACGCCTGGGGAGTTTGTCATTAATACCAGGGATGCACAGAAGAATCTACCCCTACTACATCACATCAACACGGGTGGAACACCGCAGGATATTATTCTTCCAAGTTTACAGACACCCAATCCTACAGAACCAGAAGAAACAATTTCTCCAGAGACTCCGACTAAAGTCGATTCTTTTCCAGACACTTCATTACAGCTAAAAAGTGCTGAGACTGATTCACCTGAGATATCCAATTCTTTAATTCCTTCTTCCTTGGGGTTAAATATTAGTAAACAGAAACTTTCTATTCTCAATTCTCCAGAGATTCATACCCTTCACAATGAAACAATTGATGTAGGTGAGGACTCACCTAAATACTCATCGCCTCCCCTGATTTTCCGAAAAACAAATTCTAGCACTAATACATCTTCCCAATGGTCAAATACACATTCTCAATGGTCAAGTGTGGAAGATTTACTAAATGGAAATGATGATGAATTCACTAGCTTTAATTTTAATGATGGAGAATCTAATAGCCAAAATTATGAATTTTCTCATGCTTCAGAATCACCACAAGTTTTTGCTAAACATCTTCCTTCACCTAGAGGCTTTGCTGATGGTGGAGAAGTTACTCTACCCGACATATCTAGAGAAATAGCACCAGTAACTGAGACTATAGAGAGCGCATCCTCATTTTCTCAAGAAGATGATAAAGATAATACAGCCGATCTTGAAGCTCTAGCTCGTGAAGTTTATAGCAGATTACGACAACGGATAGAAATTGAGCGAGAACGTCATGGTGGTTCCTCTGGTAGATTACTTTGGTAAATTTGTATTCAAGAATTAATTTTTGGAGAAATACTCAAATGGCAAGTCCAGCAATTATTGTTATTCAAAAACGTCAACCGCAGCTTGAGAAAGCCAAACTTGTAGCTTATAACGGTGAAGCGCCAGATATTGAATTAATGTTTAATCCTACAGATATTACTTTCGCTCGGACTGTTAAGTGGGAAAGTAAGGATGGTAATAGAGGAACTACTCTACTTCCAAAAGTCAACTTTTCTGGCGTTGAACCTTACAAATTCACGCTCAAACAGTTACTTTATGATACTTATGAAACAAAAGAGTCGGTGATGACAAAATATATAGATAAAATTAAGAAAGGTGTAGAAACTATCAGTAAAGCAACTGATAAACGACCACCTGTTTATATATTTACATGGGGAAACGAGTATTTTTATTGTGTAATCACGAGTTTAACCTACACTTTAAATATGTTTTTGAGTGATGGTACACCAGTAAGGGCACTAGTAGATATAGCCTTGCAAGAAGTAGATAAGAATAACCTTCCTGGAGGACGTGAATCTGCTTCTAAAGGCGATGCTCGTGCGGGAGATCAAAAAGGACAAACACTGAGTAAGACAAAATAAGTAAAGTGATAAATTATAGAACTTGCCCATTGACAAAGACAGCCAACTGTGGATTACCTCTCGTTACAAGGCTCTGCCTTGTAATGCTCTTATGGAAGGCTCTGCCTCCCGTCAAACAAGTAGGCAGAGCCTACTTGAACGCATTCCCAGGCACAGCCTGGGAACGAGGCAAGGTAAGACTTTTAGTTTAACAAGCTGGCTCTTCACATAATGGTCAATGTGTAAGTAAGTCCTAAATGAGTATTTACTTTGTCATTAAAGGCTGCTTTGAACATTTCATAAGTTATAAAGTAATAATTATGCCTCCTAAAAAAAGCCTTTATTTAAGCGAACCTAAAATACAGATAGATGGAAAACAGGCTTCTCCGGAATTAATGAAGGATGTGTTGCAAATCACAATCGAAGAAAGCCTTCATTTACCAGCAATGTTTACGTTAGTCATACATAATAGCTATATTCCCGCATCTGACCGACCAGAAAACAAAGCTTGGCGACATGACCCTTTATTTAAAATTGGGAAAAAAGTTAAATTGGGTTTTACTTCTAGTACGACTCTAGATAATAATTTTCAAGAGGAGGTAGGAGAATTCCTTATTGAAGGCGAAATTACAGCGATGGAAGTTCACTTCAATGAAAAATCTGAAGCTGATATCATTGTTCGCGGTTATGATATTTCTCATCGTCTGCATAGAGGTCGTTATAATCGCTCTTTTTTAAATAAAACTGATAGCGATATAGTCAAGCAAATAGTTAAAGAAGTAGGCATAAAGCCTGGCAATATAGAGGCAACTGGTGAAGTTCATAAGTATGTCTTTCAAGAAAATCAAACCAATATGGAGTTTTTGCGAGAAAGGGCTGCCCGCATTGGTTTTGAGTTATTTATTACCGAAGAAAAACTAAATTTTTGCAAACCAAAAACTCAGTTAGCTTTATCACTAAAATGGCTAGTTGATATTAATAAATTTAGTACTCGCGTTACTAGTGCTGAACAGATAAGTTCTGTAGAAGTACGCGCCTGGGACTATACCCAGAAAAAATTGATTAGTGGAACAGCCAAGAAAGAAAAGCAAATAACCGAGACAGGTAATCAGCTAGGAAGTAGTACTAGTAATGCATTTTCTAATCTTAAATCTCCCAAAATGATTGTTGTAGATAAACCTGTTGCCAGTAAAAAACAAGCAGATACGATGGCTCAGGCTTTGTGTGATGAACTAGGGGGAGAATTTGTTTATGCAGATGCCAAAGCAGAAGGGAATCCTGAGATTCGACCGGGACGGGTTATTAATCTTCAGGGTATGGGCGATCGCTATAGTGGTAAGTATTATGTTACAGAAACCCGCCATTTCTTCAGTCAACGCGTTTATGAAACTTATTTCAGCGTGCGGGGACTACGTTCTGGTAGCTTATTCACAACTCTATCTCCAGAAAAACGTCTCCAGCCATCTGAAACTTTATTAGTAGGAATTGTGACTGATAACAAAGACCCAGAGGCATGGGGTAGGGTGAAGGTTAAGTTTCCCACGCTCACAGAAGAACATACAAGTGACTGGGCGAGAGTTGTAGCTGTGGGAGCAGGTCAAAATAGAGGTTTTGACTGTTTACCAGAGGTAAACGATGAAGTTTTAGTAGGTTTTGAGCATGGCGATATCCACCGTCCCTACGTTATTGGCGGGGTATGGAATGGCAAGGATGCACCACCAGAAAAGGTAAGGGATTCAGTTACAAGTGGTGTAAGATTACGCACTATTAAAACTCGTGTAGGTCATACTCTACAGTTTGTTGAAGAAGATAAAGGAACTAGCAAAAAAGGTATTCGTGTAGAAACTGAATACGGTCACAAAATATATCTCAATGACAGTCAAAGGTGTATAGAGATTGAAACCAAAGGCGGTCATAGAATCAAAATGGACGATATGGCTAAATCTATTTCAGTGAAATCAACAGGTAATATATCATTAGATGCTGCCGGAAATATCGATATTTCAGCTAACGGTACGATTACAGTCAAAGGTGCGTTGATTCGACTTAATTAATTCGTAATGACGCTCACGGACTCGCTACCGCTACGCTAACGTAATTTTCGACGAAATTGTAGCAAGTAGGGGCGCAAGACCCATTAGTGTCAACTTAAGCTGAAACCCTTTTCAGACCTCGTTTCCAGCCTCTGGCTGGAAATGCACATCATTGCGGCAGAACCGCAAGTCTTGAGGCGGAGCCTCTAGGACGGCATTCCCAGTCGGAGCAGGGGAACGAGACAACGAGATAATCTCTCAAAGCTATGTCTAGACTAGTTTTTACGTTAAGTTGACACCAATGCGCAAGGCCTTGCGCCCCTACAATTCTAGAAATAATTTGGAATAATTTATTTTTTGCAAGTCTTTTAATGAAAAACACTATAGGAGGTTGTCATGGGTAGACCAGCAGCAAGAATTACCGACAATGTGGCGCACCCCTTACCCCCAGTTTTAACAGGAGGGCCGGGTAGTCCCAATGTGTTGATTGGGTCTTTACCTGCGTGGCGAGGTGTGCTTGCTGCCGCAGTACCAGGTTTGCAGTCTGCCAAAACCACTTCTGATGCAGCTATCCAAGCGGCTGAGGCTGCTACCCTTGCGGCGGCTGGTACACCAGGGGCACCTGCTGCCTTAGCTGCTGAACAAACTACAAAGGCAACATCAGCAGCTACTATGGGTAGTGCAATCAGTGCTGCTGCTGCTGGTGCTGATATTCATAATTGCGCCACACCTTTACCCTTACCTCCCCACGGCCCTGGGGTTGTGATTGATGGTAGCCAAACAGTGCTGATTAACAATCTGCCTGCCTCTCGGATGGGCGACACTATTATAGAAGCATTAGGGCCACCGAATAAAATTATCAAAGGTAATCCCACTGTTTTGATTGGCGGCTGATTGAAGAGGCAGAGGGAGAATGATTTGTAATTGTAATTTGGTATAAATTAAAATTCATAGATGAGTCTTTTTTACTGATGGACGAGTCTTTGAACTCTATTAATGAGGCTCAGAACTCCGTTAATGAGTCTTTGAACTCCATTAATGAGGCTCAGAACTCCGTTAATGAGTCTTTGAACTCCATTAATAAGACTTTTTTACTCGCGGACGCAGCATAGATTCAAACTCCATTCCCCATTCCCCATTCCCCTATCTCCTCAACCTCGACCTTTGGCGAATAGGCTTAAACCTTCTATGCCGATATCTTTGGAGATATCCATGTAACAGCTGTCTAAGTGCCAGATATGGTTTACGGTCGTCAACGAGCCTATTTGGGAACAGGTTGGGCTTATCCACTGCATTTAAACGTGCAAGGTGGGATACAACTTAGCCGTGAAGATCAAAAAGTTAAAGAATCTATTTGGATTATCCTCCGCACGGGAGTAGGTGAGCGGGTTTATCGTCCGACGTTTGGTTCGCGCTTGTCGGAACTGGCGTTTGCACCTTTAAATAGCGATACCCTACTGCGAATCCGCCTTTATGTCTTGGAAGCTTTAGAAGTTTGGGAACCACGCATTACTATCGATGAAGTTGTTACCGATCCCGACCCAGTGCGTGGCAGAGTAGACATCATCATCAATTATCGACTTAAAGACGGCCCCGATATTTATAGTTTTGTTTATCCTTATTATTTGGTGTCAGCTGGAGAGGAATCGTGAACTTTGATTTTTTACCGAAATTACCTTCTTCCAACTTAGACGATCGCGCCTTTGATGATTTGGTGGAAGAATGTATTATGCGTATTCCTCGCTATTGTCCAGAATGGACTGACCACAACCTCAGCGACCCAGGAATTACGCTCATTGAGTTATTTGCTTGGTTAACTGACCAGATGTTGCTCAGATTCAACCAAGTACCCCGAAAAAATTATGTTGCTTTTTTAGAATTACTAGGTATTCGTCTCCAGCCTCCCGCCCCAGCCCGTACAGAATTAACTTTTTATTTAAGCGCTGCACTACCCGAAGCCTACACGATTCCCGCCGGATTAGAAGCTTCAACTATCCGCACTGAAACCACAGAAGCAATTACCTTCAGCACGGATTCTCCTTTAATTATCGGCAAACCCCGCATCCAACATTTCTTAACTGCCCAAACTACCGAAGATATTCCCCAATCTCTACGCGAAAGAGTCACAACTTCCTGGACTCGTCAATCTAACGGTTACTGGACAGGTAACGAACAACCGATTTTTGAAGAGGAACCCCAGCCTGGTAACTGCTTTTATTTAGCAATAAATTCTGACGATCCTTTAGACGCCAATGTTTTAGAAATTATTTTTCAAGGGGCTGCGGCTACCCCTGCTGGGATTAACCCCAATCAACCACCCCGGAGATGGGAAGCTTGGGATGGAGAAAATTGGCAATCAGTTTTATTGCAAGAATCAGATGATAAAACTCGCGGCTTCAGTTTTTATGAAATCGCCCAAGAAGGTGAAAACCCGTCTCAAGGTGCAGAGGTACGTCTGCATTTACCTCAAATTTGGCCTGTGGCTAATTTTACCTCTTACCGAGGCCGCTGGTTGCGCTGTAGCTTTGTAAGCACAGAAGCGAATGAAACTGGTTACAATCGTCCGCCACGAATTATTGGTTTAGCAGTGCGTTCAATTGGCGGTACTGTTAGGGCTAGCCATAGTACGCTGATTCAAGATGAGCGATTGGGAATTAGTGATGGTACACCCGGTCAAAGTTTCCAGTTACAAACAGCACCAATTTTAGAACGCCGAGAAGATGAGTATATTTTAGTTACTCCGGCTGGTGGTTTGCCGCAAAAGTGGACTGAAGTGAGAGATTTTGCTGATTCTGGGCCGCATAACTTTCATTACACCATCGATTCCATCACTGGTACAATCCAATTCGGGCCGCTGATTCGGGAACCGAGCCAACTTAAACAACAAACCCAGGTGCGAACGCGAATTCAGCAACCATCACTGGATGACACATCTGTACAAGTTCTGGAAAATAACCAGTCGGAACACCAATATGGGGCAATTCCTCCCCGTGGTGCAGAGATTAGGATGGTTAGTTATCGTACAGGCGGCGGTAGAGAAGGTAATGTTCAAGCTGGGGCAATACAGTTTTTGAAGTCTGCATATCCATATATTACTAGTGTGGTCAATCGTGTACCAGCAATCAATGGGGCGGATGCCGAATCGCTGGAACAAGCTGTAATGAAGGCTCCCCGCATCCTCCGCACGCGCGATCGCGCCGTCACTGCTGAAGATTTTGAAGTTTTAACTCAACAGGCGGGTGCTGGTGCGATCGCTCGCGTCCGGTGTTTGCCAGCAAATTCTCGTAGACAAGCTGGTATAGTTAGTTTACTGGTAGTGCCTTATGCAAACACAGATGCGATCGCCCAAGGCAATGGGATGACACCAGAAGATTTTGCCCTCAGTAATGCCCTCCAAGAGCAAATTTTGAGTTACTTAGATGAAAGACGGTTATTAGGGGTACAAGTAGAGTTACAAGAGCCGAATTATGTAGGCGTTTCGGTACAGACAGAAATTGCTCTAGAGCCAGCCTACAATAATCCTTTTGCCAGCGAAGAAATTCGTCGTAATTTAAGGCGATCGCTGTATAAATATTTAAATCCCTTAACTGGAGGAATCGACGGCAAAGGTTGGCCATTTGGGCGACCAGTTTATACATCAGATATTGTCGCATTACTGCAACAAACCCCAGGCGTGCGTCATTTAGGCCCCGTCTTGCTATTTCCCATCCGCAAGCAAGGAGAAAATTGGCGACGACAACCATCACCAGAACAATTGATCGATCCGGGATCGGAAGGTTTGATATGTTCTTGGGCTGATACAAATCTGCGTTCAAATCATGATATCCAAATCATTAATCGCTGATTTGTCATTGGTCATTGGTCATTGGCCATTAATTATCTATCCTCCTCTGCTCCCCTGCTCCTCTGCTCCTCTGCTCCCCTGCTCCCTGCCTCTTCTTACCCCCAATCCCCAATCCTATGGTTCAAAGTCGCTCTAGTCCAGCTGTACGCATTCAATTAACGCCAATGCAAATTCCCGAAGCTTTACCTGTGGCAGGTTTAGCATTTGCAAATGCAGATATGATGGATGTGGCTGGACGTAGTTTACTCTTGCATCCTGGACATCCCAGCGAGATGATTGTGCAAGTGCAAAACTTAGAACAGCGTCCTTTGCAAGTAAGCTTAAGCGTTGAAGGGAACTTTCCATCCCAGTGGTGTCAAATTGGCACAGAAGGTAGTGAAATACCGCCTCGTGGACAAATGGATGCTGTTCTCTACTTCTCAATTCCCGACACATTTTTTGAAGATCAAGAGGCAATTTCTCCTGGAAAAAAAGACAAATTAACACTTAATTTTCGCAGCCTAGTTACCCTACATATAGACCCAGGCACGGACAACGAACAAATCGAGAGAAGCGAGTATTTCGATTTATACATCCGTCCCTACACTGCCTACATGGAATTCTTGCCCATTTTGTATCGGGAAGTAGACTTCATTGGTCGCTTCATGAAAATATTTGAGCAAGCTTTTCAACCAATAGTTGATAGTTACAACGTCATGTGGGCAAACCTCGATCCCTTGACAGCACCGCAAGCACTACTACCTTTTATGGCTCATTGGGTTGCTTGGCAAGTAGATTCTGTTTGGGATCTCCAGCAACAACGGCGTTTAATTCGCCGAGCCGTAGAACTTTATCGTTGGCGGGGAACTCGTAAAGGATTGCGTCTTTATTTACATCTTTATACTGGTTTACCGCTAGACGAACATTTACCCAATGAAGCTGATAAACATATTAGTATTACAGAACCTTTTGGGCCAAGTTTTATTATCGGAGATGCACAACTAGGAAATGCAGTTTTAGCCGGTGGACAACCATATCATTTTATAGTGCGTTTGCGTTCAAATATTTCTAGTGGCATCATCAACGAGCAACTTATTGAAAGAATCATAGAACAAGAAAAACCTGCTTTTTGCACATACGAATTATCTATCGAAAATCCATCTAATTAAATAATTCGTAATTAAGTAAAATTTAATCCAAAATCTAAAATCCAAAATTGCTATGTCCCATCCTTTCCCACCTCCACCAATTAAATCCTTAGAACGCCTGCAAGCCGCAGATGGCTTACTAATCAATGCGGAACGCTGGCGCACAGCTCATAATTACCACCGTAATCGGCAAAATGCTCAATATCAAAGTTTAAATCAACCAGGAATTGTCTGCGGTTTAGGCGTGCGAGATGTGACCGCTCCAAGCCAAGTTGAAGCTAGATATCGAGATGGACGTTGGGTACAAATTCAACCTGGTATTGCAATTGATTTAGCAGGTAATCTAATTGTTGTACCAACTTCTTATGATTTTCCCATCGATTTAGAAGTAGTAAGTTCTGAACCACTCATGATCTACTTAGTAGTTAGCTATGTAGACCCTGATGAATTGCGGCGCGGACAGCAAAGAGATGTTGTTCAAGAAACTTATCGAATTGACCAAATAAACTCTACACCAGCTAGTTCAGAAATAGAAATATGTCGAATACTCCTACAACCAGGACATACTGACATTACCCAACCTGCGGATGCTTTCTTTCCTGGATATAACAATATTGATTTGCGTTATCGTCGTCAGGCACAAATGCGTCCTCAAGCACTTGTATGTATGGCGCAGGCGACTCATAGCGATCCTGAATGTGCGCGTAATTTTTTCAGCCTTTCATATTTATTACAAGCAGTAGAACCTTTATACCCAAGTTTGCGAGGGGCTGATGAACCAGGTCAGGTTTCTTTAGCAGAAAACATCCAAGACTATGACATCCTTTATCTAACAGGTGGACAGGCTATATCTTTAAATAGTCTCGAATTTGAATCTCTAAAAAATTACTTAAATTTAGGTGGTGTGCTTCTAGTTGATGCACCAACAAATGGTAATGCTTTGATTGAAAGTACTCAAGCTTTGGCACAACAATTAGAGAGTCCTTTAAGACCTTTAGAAGAATTGCAACGGAGTCATCCTTTAAGGACAAAACCTTTCTTATTTGCTGCTTTACCAATGGTTAATCAACAACAGATTAAACTTTTAATTGGTGGAGGAATTATTTTAGTAATTGGTGATTTAGCAACGGCTTGGGGACTGGATAGAGATTTGAGTTTACCCAGATTAACCATTCGGACAGCTCAGGAATTAGGGATTAATATTCTTCACTATGCTTGGAAGCGGCGACAGTTGATTGGGTTGCAACAAGAAGATAATTCCGGGCAGTGGTGAAAGCCAAGTTAGTAAGCTAGATATTGCTGTTCAAACCCAAGACTCTAAAGCGAAAGGGCGAATCTGGTGAATACGTTGGAAATCATTGTCCGTTGAGACTACTGTAAGGTTGTAGTAAATTGCAGTAGCTGCTATCCAAAGGTCGTTATCCCCAAAGCCCAAAGTCTGTATGTTGAATTTTCGTCGCTCGGCTTTCTCTTTAGGGCCAAATGCGTTGACAAGTGTACCTTTGAGATCGCCGTAAATGTCTGAGATTGGTAGATTAATGGGGTAAAGGTCGATAGTGTTTAGAAAAGCCTTAATCCGTTCGAGGTTGGCGGCTTTTTGTTCAGATTTGGCTGCCATATAAAGTAGTTCTCCACAGACAATGACACTGGTGCCAACGCCCGTTTCGCTATGGGCTTGTAGCTGTTGGATGAGATTGGGTTCACCGAAGATGATGCGACTACAGTGATTAGTGTCAAGCAGATACATCAAAATTCAGCCTGCGAGCGGGTGTCATAAACAGACTGGAGACATTTTTCAAAGTCCTCACCTTGCCAGGTACCAGCAAATTTCAGCAAATCTTTAGCTTTGGAGCCACGCAGTATTGGTTCGCCATCTTGGATAATGGCACTTGCTGGTTTAACACCAGAGCGATTTTTTCTGGTTTTGAGATATTCGAGATAGTCGAGAGTTTCCTCTAGAATCGATTCTGGAGCGGTTTCGATCGCAGCAATGAGTTGTTCCTTAATAGTAGTCATGGGGGGACTGAAAGATTGATTATGGATATTTTAATTCTGCATTATTTCCCACCATTATTTCTGAAACCAAAGATAGCGATACCTGCGGTGGTAACAAAGTTTGCGTTGCTCTGAGATTTGTCGTACCCCTAGTGCCAAAATTTTTGAGCAATTTCCACACTACAATATCAAGTTGGAATTATTGAGTTTGGTTGTTTGCGATCGCAGTATTATTTTTATCATGTTCAAGTTCTCTCATGAGAGAATCAAAACCACTGGTGTTGTTTCCACTTTGGGCAAATAAAGACCGAATTTTATTGATTATCGCACTCATACTGTTGGAGAAAAACCTACCGAGATTATTAACAAAGTTTTTCAGTTTCTCAAAAATCGAAACCTCTACAGTGGAATACTTATTAACAATTGGATATACAATTTTTCCTTTTTCTGTTTGATAGTATTCTTGTTCAGGCATCAACATTGATGTGAGTGGTTGCACCTGTTTTGCCATATCAGCTTCGGTTCGTTTATTGCTGAGGAATAAAACATCATAAATTTTCCCATTCCAGCTAGCCCAATAATGGTTTTGGAAAAACCATCGTTTTCCGTCATCACAATTGGGTTTTTTTCCTTGGTATGGGGTAACACCAGCTTCACTCAGAAAAGGCTTGGCGATACTTTCAACTGTAATTTTTTCAATGCCAAAATATTCTTCTGCAACTTTTTTAAAAGCACGGGCTAATGTCTGACAATCTCCTTCTGGAGAGCCTTTTAGTAGAGTTTCTGGACTCTTACTCACCATTGTGTATTGAAATTGGATATTTCCAAAGTTTTTGAAAAGTTGTTCTAGTATTTTATCTTGTGGCAATGTGTCATCTATGCCATTGACTAGTGTTTTGGCTAGTGAATATTCTTGTAAAAATTTTTGTTTTTTATCTGCTGAGTTATTTGCTGCTAATATTTCTTCCGACTTTGCTTGTTCGTTCTTATTAGCTGGTATCGTCTGCTGTGCGTCCTGGTTTTGCAGAGGAGAACGATTAATTTGGTTGACTACAGAAGTAGCAACACTATCCGCCTCTTGCTCATATCGATCTCCTGATTGACCAATAGTCAGTTTTGGCTGTATTTCTCCTATTGACACGCTATCAGCACGTTTTATCGCCATTTTGCTCAAGTTATGACCAAACTGCGAAGAGTGTTCCTTGCCTTGCTGCAACGACTCATTCATCTTTGTTTGCAAGACAGTGAGTCGCTCTTGTCCCTCTGGCGTGATAGTGCCATGCTTGGCTTGTATTTGGAGTTTCGTTGCCTCAAACTGATATTGTTGAAATTTCTGATTTTCTACCTTTGCCTGTACTATAGGTTTGTTGGAGCCAAGTTGAGAGTAGGTAGTTAATAAATGCGATTGCAACTGACTTTGGTCTGACGAATCAGCGGATGAGTCAGCTTTTTTGTGGATTTGTAGCCGTTCTTTCATCGCTAGTTTCAAAAGTCAATAGTGGGTAATCTATACATTATGTCACTTACTTAAAGATCCCCGGCTTATTTAAGAAGTTGGGGATCTAATTGTTTACAAATGATTTAGGATGGCGATAATTTCTACCGAATTAAGAACGCCGTACATTTAAACAACACCATTCTTTGCGTTTCCACAGGGTAGCGACAACCCAACCATTTTCTTCTAAAGCGTCAGCAACAGCTTTAGATTGTTCTAGTAAAATTCCACTGAAGATTGCCCAAGTTTCAGGTTTAGCGATCGCACTCATTTCTGGAATCAATTCAATAATTACATGAGCCAAAATATTGCAGACAATACCATCCACTGGGCTTTCAATTAGTTTTTTCAAAACGTCTACACTTCCCTGTGCAGGTAGTAAACGTTCTGGGCTAATATCATTCAGCGCACCATTACTGATAGTTGATTGCACCGCCAAAGGGTCAGTATCCACTGCATAGACTTTCTCTGCACCCAGTAGCAGCGCCCCAATGGAAAGGATACCAGAACCACAGCCAATATCCGCAATTACTAGATGTTCATGTTTGCCACTATTACCCACAAACGACTGCGAAACTCCACTCAACCGCATTTCCAGGGATTCCAAACATAGCTGAGTAGTCGCATGGTTGCCTGTACCAAATGCTACACCAGGATCGAGGCGAATTACTAACCGTTCCGTTGTTTCTGGTAATGGTAGCCAAGCAGGGTTAATTAAGAAGCGATCGCCTATTTCTTGCGGATGCCAATATTGTTTCCAGCTAGTCGCCCAATCTTCCTCATCAATTAACTGCCATTGGAAGGAAGGAGATGAAACTCCTACACAGAGTGCATCTTGACGCAGCCACAGCGACAGCGCCGCCAAATCTAGTAGCTGTGTTTGAATTGTCGGCAGATAAGCCCTGACTAAAGATGAATTTCCTTTATTTTCACTAGCTGTACCACGACAGCCAAAATCTTCCAGTCGCCAAAAGATCGTATCTTCTAGGTCTGGTTCACATAAAATATTCAGTTCCCACCAGGTGTTTGCCATTTTTGAGTGCTGAGTGGTGAGTGCTGAGTGCTGAGTTTGAGGGAGTTAGGAGTTAGGAGTTAGGAGTTAGGAGTTTTTAACTTTTAACTCCTAACTATTCACTCCTAACTTTTCTTGACTCAGCACTCGTTACTCAGCACTCAGCACTCATAGTGTTACTGTATACGCGTCCCGAATACCAGGGACTTTTATAATCTCATCCAAAATGCCCTCTGGTAAAGGGTCATCTATACTCAGAGCCATGACGGCATCACCACGGACGATTTTACGACCTACTTGCATACTGGCAATATTCACATTAAAACTGCCGAGTAGGGAACCAAGTTTGCCGATGATCCCTGGCATATCGCGGTGCAGGGTAAACAACATATATTTGCTGGGTGGGACGTTAATCGGGAAACCGTCAACGTCGGTGAGGTGGATTTCCCGCTCACCCAACAAAGCACCTGTGACAGAATGAGTACCTAAAGTACCCGTGGCTTCTAGATGCAGTGTGCCGGCATAGTCTCGAATGGAAGCATCGCGAGTTTCAATTACCCGAATTCCGCGTTCTTTGGCTTCTATGTTGGCATTTACGTAATTTACTCGTTCCCGCAAAGCTTGGTAAAGTAGTCCTTTGAGGGCAGCGACGATCAAAGGCTGACTTTTGTTGGTTGCGAGTTCCCCTTGCAGTCGAATATTGAGTACTTCCACCCGTCCGCCAGCTAGCTGTCCTACCAGATTACCTAGAGTTTCTGCTAGTTGCATATAGGGTTTGAGTTCTTCCAACACATCGGGGCCGAGTCCAGGAATGTTGACGGCTGAACGTGCTGGTAGTCCTAAAAGTACATCCCGAATTTGTTCGGCAACATCAATAGCCACATTCACTTGAGCTTCTGCCGTAGAGGCTCCCAAGTGGGGGGTGAGGATAACTTCTTTGCCTAGCGATCGCAATTCAGATTCACCCAGTGGTTCTGACTCGAAGACATCCAAGGCTGCACCGCCGATTTTACCCGCTTTCAAAGCAGCTGCTAAAGCTACTTCATCAATGATCCCACCACGAGCGCAGTTGATAATCCGGGCTGTGGGTTTCATCTTTGCCAAGGTTGTGGCATTGATTAAATGGGTAGTTTCTGGGGTTTTGGGGATATGTAGGGTGATATAGTCTGCTTGTTGGAAAAGTAAATCTAGCTCCACCAGTTGACAGCCAATTTGTTCGGCTCGTTCTGTAGAAATAAAAGGGTCATAAGCTAGCAGTTTCATCCCCATTGTCCTAGCTACAGCGGCAACATGGGAGCCAATTTTACCCAAACCAACAACGCCGAGAGTTTTTTTGTAGACTTCCGCACCAACAAAACTATTGCGATCCCACGCACCACGTTTCACCGAAGCATTAGCATCGGGGATGTGGCGAGACAAAGCCAAAATCATCGCTAGCGCGTGTTCAGCGGCAGCAATTGTATTTCCCTCTGGAGAATTGACTACCACAATTCCCCGGCGTGTGGCAGCAGGAACATCCACATTATCCACACCCACACCAGCACGACCAATGATTTTTAGCTGGGTGCCGGCTTCAATAATTTCTTGAGTGACGCGCGTACCAGAGCGAATCATCAGCGCGTCATACTCACCAATAATTGCGATCAGTTCTGCTGGTTTTAGACCTAATTTGACATCAACGGTTGCAACTTGCGAAAGAATGTCAATTCCAGCTTGGTCAATTGAATCAGAGACAAGAACCTTAGACATGATTACTTCATTTAAAGCTACAGGTTTTGCTGCACAAGACTTTTTAGTTTAGTCTTTATCTGTCGCAATTCAGCAAAAATTATTCGTTTGAATATCAACTTAACCTTTACTTACACTACGTGCTGATAGTATCGAAGCGTGAATTGCTCCCGATGGGCATTGCCTCCTAAGTTTTGGAACATGAGTTAGCTGTTTGCACCACCCTGTCGCTAAATATAAAGCATGAATAGCACTAAGCACCGATATATTTATTAATAGTTAAGAGTTACCAAAATTTTAGCGGTTGAAGCAACTTCCTTGGTGGGGTATAAACGCTTGTATGCTTGGCTGGGACGCAACTTTAGCTGAGGCAATGCTATACATAACCAGGAAACGAGCTAGTAACTAATATATCTGTCGAATCTTGTCTGTTTCTCAATACCACAAGTGGTATCCCTTAGTCAAAGCAAAACATTGCCTCGTCAAGATCATCGGATTGTGACAGTTAAGTAGGTAGGCATCAAATAAATTTTATTGCTCATGATTCCGGCAGATTTAAGATTCTTTAGTAGTTAAAAACTATCAATTAGTGTCATAAGGAATATACTACTAAACTGGATGAATATGAGGCTTTGGGTGTACTTTATTACGTGATTTATTCCTCTCGCCGTCGTCGCAAACCGCATCTGGAAGTACATAAGTTAGTTAATGGTAAGTATGAATTGCAAGAGGGAAACTCCGTTTGGCTACCAGAAATTGGACTGGGAATTGGTTGCGAAAGGGGAAATTATTGCGGTATAACGCGGGAATGGATGTATTGGTATGATGAGCAAGGACAACGGTATCTCACACCCGCAGAACAAGTAAAACAAGAGACACAACGCGCTCAACAAGAAGCACAACGCGCTGAAGTTGCAGAAAAACGAGTTCAACAGTTGGCGGAACAATTAAGAGCGCTCGGAATAGATCCAGATAACCTAGCTTAACTGAAGTATTTTGCAATATGAGATAAGTTTGAGCAAGTCATGATGTTCCAGTAATTTTTATAATTACTTGAAAGCAGTTAAGTTACAGCAGAATTTTGAATCCTGCATAATTACAGAAAAACTATTGTTTTTTAGGAATAACGTTCCTAATTCCACTTTTAGCAGAGACAGTATCACCTTTGTAGCGAGGGATGATATGAATACTGGCGTGCATAATATTTTGACCAGCGGCTCGATTGATATTCATTCCTATATTAAAGCCATCAGGTTCAAATTCTGCTTTAAGAATTTCTTGTACCTTGTTCACCATAAACCAGCAAGCAGATTGCTCTTTTAAAGGTAGTTCAAAATAATTGCTTACATGACGTTTTGGAATAACCAAAACATGACCTTTACTTATTGGATAGCCATCAAAAATCGCATAAGCTGTTGCTGATTCAGTTAATAACTTTAGATTTTTATGGGGATTACAGAATATGCAATAGTTAGATGAATTTCGCTGATGATTATAGTGAACATACTCATATACTTCTCGATATTCATCTAAGTAAACTGAAGGAAAAGGAAGTTTAACAAGACACTGATAGGTAGGCTTTTTGTAGACATAATGTTCTCGAAACCCTTCTCTTTTGATATCCCTTCTCACAGCATAATAAGCTTTACCTCCTGGTTTTAATAAATGTGATATTTCCATAAGAACATTAGTTTCTTCTTCGGTAAATAAAACATTTAAAACATAAAAGCAAATTATAGTATCAAATTTATTATCAGGATATTCTGGAAAATAATAAGGATCATAGCCTGTGATATCATAACCTTTTTGGCGCAAGATTTTAACATCATTACCAAAGCCACAACCAAAGTCTAGTATTTTGCCTTGGAGAAGGTTTTGATTTAATAAAAACTGTGCCGGAAATGATAGATAACTTCTTTCGATTGCAGTAAGATGGCTAAACTGATTTTTTTGCTGTTTCATCGAATTTTGGTGCTGATGTCCCAAAATTATTATTCCCAGCATTTGTTTAGGTTATGCGATGTCTACAATGGTCACTGAGCCAAGTCGTACCCCTCCGGGGAAGCCAAGCTACGCAAAGCGTCTCTTAGAGAAGTGCGGGCTACGCCTACGAATCAGGGTCAACACCTAGCTCACGTAACTTAGCTGCTAATATATCAGCACGTTGGTGTTCCTGTTCAGCACGTTGGCGTTCCTGTTCAGCACGTTGGCGTTCCTGTTCAGCACGTTGGCGTTCCTGTTCAGC
>NZ_JAVRCE010000023.1:0-14614 GCF_034530915.1 Nostoc sp. DedQUE09 | reverse complement strand
ACGTTGGCGTTCTTGTTGAGCTTGTTCGCTACTCCACAACAGCAAATTTCCTTCTGTATCCCACCAGCGCAGCCAATTCATGGTTTGACATAATCTTTCACCTTGCCAAATTCCGAGAAATAACTCTAACTCAGGAATCCAGTAACGTCCATTAGCGTCTGCTTGCTGCAAAGTATATTGTCCATTTTGCAAGCATCGTAGTTCTATGCTTGGTTCGTAAGGGTCGTAGGTTACATAAGTTGGAACTTGGAGAATCTTTTCGTAATAATAAAGTTTACCGTAGGGTGGAGTTGAACGGACTGATAATTCTCCGCCTTCTGTGTCTGAGAGAAATTCCATCACTACAGCCACAGCAGCGCCTTCTAAATTCGGGGTGTAGCTGCGACGAACTACATTTGTTCCCACAGACTGCACTTGAGGGACATAAAACCAGTCTGGGGCTTTAACAACGATTTTTTTGTTGACTGTGGCTACAAGCCCAAAATTAGAGCCAATCAGCATCTGGGGTTGGATGCGTCCTGCGGTTCCCAAAGCATCGGTAAGCGCAGCAGCGATCGCAGGTTGTTGAATATTTTCCACTGGATCGTCAGGTAAAATGAAATCGGCTGGAAGTGCTTCCCAAGTAACAATTGGTTCTTTTTGGATGGGGTTAACTTGTAGAACCATAAAATTATTCCTAATATCCATGCACAGTATATTAGTTATTTTTAACAAATCTTCAGCCAGCATCGCTCTTAAGCTAAAAATCCAGAAATCTGGAAAGATTTCTCTGACAGGTGTATATACTCGTAGTCAAGCACTTAGCAGGCGTGAGTATGATAGTTGAGTGGTTCACTCTCTGGATAGGTCAAAAAGCGGTTGGATTTCTCGTCAAAACTATTATCAGCGAAGAATTTTTCAAAGATTTAGTCAAGGACTACGCTAAAGATTTTTTCAAAAATATCTTTAATAATGCTGCAACCGCGCCTTTTAAGCAAGAACCGCTTCAGAAAGCAGTAATCATGGCGCTGACAGAATTTTTGCAACTGATGCAGCAGCAGTTAAAGGTTCGTTGCAAACTTTCTGAAGCTGAAATTCAAAATTATGCTGAAGATATCAATAAATTTATTCGTGATAAATCGGTTAAAGAAATTCTTGGCCAAGCTTTTGATATTAAATGTGATTCTCTAGATTTTAAAAGACTAGCAGATAGTTGGAAAAGACTTAAACTCGAACTTCTAACACCCAAATTTAACTGGCAAACAATTACAGAGCAGTATCTGATACAAGTTCAAGATATTCTTTCGGATTCAGAAGAGTTACGCTATATTCTGGAACTTCAGAAATTATCCAGTATTGACAATACATTAAAAGAAAACGCTGATATTCCCAAGGATTTTAATTTACCTAAATATTTAGAAACTATTCGTGAACGCTACGGCAATCTGAAGTTAGATAGCTTAGAAACTACAGCCCGCGAACATCCAGTAAACCTATGGCAAATGTTTATCCCGCAAAATGTGCGACAAGTTTATCAGGTTTTACCAGAACTGCCTAAAGAACATCTCCGCAAGCTACAAGAAAGTAACCAATTATATACAGAATTTGAAATAGAAAAGTTTCAAGAAGAAACAGAACGTTATCAACGCACTTATTTTGAACAGCCAATCCGTTCAGTATTAGATGTTGTCCGAGAGAAGCAACGCAAAAATTATTTAGTTATTTTAGGCGATCCTGGTTCCGGTAAGTCTACATTGTTGCAATACCTAGCATTGGATTGGGTAGAAAAAACTCTCGAACAGAATGATTTTAATTTGCCAATTCCTTTGCTGATTGAATTACGCAATTATATGCGCGATCGCGATGCGGGTAATTGTAATAATTTTATCCAATTTTACCATAATAGTCCTAATTGTTTTTATCACCTCAATCAGCATAAATTACATGAACAGCTAAAGGCTGGTAACGCTTTAGTCATGTTTGATGGTTTGGATGAAGTCTTTGAATCGGCAAAGCGGGAGGAAGTAATTACCTGTATTCATCGCTTCACTAATGAATATCCTGATGTGCAGGTAATTGTCACTTCTCGGATTATCGGCTATAAGCAGCAACAATTGCGAGATGCAGAGTTTCGCCACTTCATGTTGCAAGATTTAGAACCAGGACAGATTAAAGATTTTATCGAACGGTGGCATGATAAAACTTTTACTCAAGCCGAAGAAAGAGATAAAAATATTAAACGGGAGCGTCTACAAAGAGTAATTAATGAATCGAAAGCAATTGCAGAATTAGCACAAAATCCTTTGCTGTTAACTATGATGGCAATTCTCAATCTCAAGCGAGAATTACCCAGAGATAGAAGCGAACTGTATAAAGAGGCTTCAGAGGTTCTGCTGCATAATTGGGACGACGGACGCAATTTAAAGCCTGATGAACGTCTGGACGTTATTGATTATAAAGATAAACAGGCAATGTTGCGTCAAGTTGCTTATCAAATGCAAACCAGTGAAAAAGGTTTAGCTGGCAACATTATCTATGCGGATGATTTAGAAGCAATCTTCACTAAATATCTGCAAAGCATACCAGTGAGTGATGCCAGAGATAAAGCCAGACGGTTGATGAAACAACTGCGCGATCGCAATTTTATTTTATGTTTCTTGGGTGCAGATTACTATGCCTTTGTGCATCGGACATTTTTAGAATATTTCTGTGCTTGGGAGTTTGTCTGGCAGTTTGAGAAGGAACGCAGTATTACAATTGAGTATCTAAAAACTGAAGTTTTTGGCAAACACTGGCAAGATGAAGCTTGGCATGAGGTATTGCTGTTAATTACGGGAATGGTTGAGCCAAAATTTGTTGGTGAAATTCTTGATTACTTAATGGTGCAAGATGGGGAAGAGGAAAAGTTTATCAACCTGTTTTTAGCGGCTAAGTGTCTTGCAGAGGTGAGAAATCGCTTGGTAATTGCGTCAGTAGCTAATAAATTGCTTAACGAGTTAAAAGACTTAACTAAATATGATCTATGGTACTATTACAAACCTGATAAATATGAACAAACTAAGTTAGTTCAGGAAGTTCAGACTCAAGCAGTTGCAACAATCGCCGCAATTTGGAAAGATAACAGCGATACCTTACACTGGCTTAAAGACCGTGCCACTGCTGATAATCAATGGAATGTGCGATATGCAGGCATCGAAGCATTAGCTAGTAATTTCAAAGATGACCCGGACACCCGCTTGTTTCTCAAAGACCGCGCCATTGCTGATAATGAAGGGCATGTGAGAGGTGCAGCCATCAAAGCATTAGCTAGCAATTTCCCAGATGATTCGAATACCTGCTCGATTCTCAAAGACCGCGTCACTGCTGATAATGAAGGGCATGTGAGAGGTGCAGCAATCGAAGCATTAGCTAGCAATTTCCCAGATGACCCAGATACCTGCTCGATTCTCAAAGACCGCACCACTGCTGATAATGAAGAATATGTGCGAGGTGCAGCCATCCAAGCATTAGCCAGCAATTTCAAAGATGACCCAGATACCCACTCAATTCTCAAACACCGTTCTACTGCTGATAATGAAGAGTATGTGCGAGGTGTAGCCATCCAAGCATTAGCCAGCAATTTCAAAGATGACCCGGACACCCGCTCCTTTCTCAAACAGCGTGCCACTGCTGATAACTCTGGGAATGTGCGACGTGCAGCCATTCAAGTATTAGCCAAACAGTTCAGAAATCAGCCTGAGTTGTTTGAAATTTACTACAACTGCGCTGTTAATGAATCCTTTGAAGGTAGCCATGATCCCCTGTTTAACTCCAACCCTCGGCGCGTTGCACTTGAGATAATTATCAAGCAATTTCCTCAGCATCCCCAGACTTTACCACTGTTGCGCGACAAAGCAGAGAATGACCCAGATTGGCAAGTAAGAAACTTTGCTCAACAGAAGTTGGCAGAATTAGAGAAGTAAAAGAGTTTCAAAAATATGAACAACATAGAAGTTCGTCAACAAATCAACCAATACTTAGATGGATTGTCTTCAGAACGCCTAGAACTGGTTGCTGACTTCTTAGCTTATCTAGCAAATAAAGAAAGTGAAGACGCTACCCAAGAGTTACTTGATATTCCTGGATTTATTGAATCCTTCGAGAGGGGTAAAAAAGATGTTGCTGAGGGTCGGGTAAAAACTTGGAGAACAATTCGGTCTGATGTATAGCCTTGTTTTATCTGCTGAAGCGGAGGAAATTTATGCTTTTGCAAACCAAGCTTTAGCCAAAAAGATTGCTAGGTGCTTTGAGCAACTCGAACAAAATCCTCGTTTTCACCCTAATATTAAACCTCTCAAAGGTAATTTTGCAGGCTACTATCGCTATCGCATTGGTGAATATCGCGTTATTTACCGAATTGATGATGAAACCAATCAGCTTATTGTCACTACTATTGCTCATCGACGAGACGTGTATGAATAAATATGAAATATACAATCGTTATTCAGTGGTCTGATGAAGATGAGTGTTTAGTTGTGAGTCTTCCAGAATGGGGAGAGTTTTGTCATACTCACGGAGATACTTACGAAGAAGCTTTTAAAAATGCTCAAGAAGTTTTAGAAATGCTGATTGAATCATCTTTAGCTGACGGTCAACCTCTACCAGAGCCAAAAACATTAGAAAAGTCATTAAAATAATTCGTAATTCGTAATTTTTCAAATTAGAGAAGCATACGGCGATGCCTTCACGATAGGCATCGCGGATTTTAGATTTAATCTAATCTAAAATCCCAAATCGAGTTACCGATTCACCGCCGCCGCTTCTCGTGCTGCTGCTGCTTGATCTGGGTGGATACCCAAGCGGGTGAGATTAATGCGACCTTTGTTATCAATTTCGCGCACTTTGATAATCACTTCATCGCCCACTGCTACTTCATCCTCAACTTTGCCAACGCGGTAGTCAGCTAGTTGTGAAATGTGAATCATGCCTTCTTTTCCAGGCAGAAATTCCACAAATGCACCTATCGGTATAATCCGAGTAATGCGTCCTGCGTAGACATCCCCTTCATGCAACTTGCGGGTCATGCCTTGGATGATATTTCTGGCTCTCTTGGCCTTGTTCTCATCCACAGCGGAAATTGTCACGGTGCCATCATCTTCGATGTCAATTTTTGCACCAGTTTCCTCTGTAATCCCCTTAATAGTCTTGCCTCCAGGCCCGATAACCAAACCAATCATGTCTGAATCAATCTTGATTGTTAACAGACGTGGAGCATAAGGTGAGGTTTCAGTCCGTGGTGTGTCAATGCAGGCGAGCATTTTCTCCAGAATGTGCAACCGGGCTGCTTTGGCTTGGTGGACGGCTTGGGCTATAACCTCCAAAGACAAACCGGAGATTTTCATATCCATCTGCAAGGCGGTAATCCCGGTATCCGTCCCGGCAACTTTGAAGTCCATGTCGCCCAAAAAGTCTTCAATGCCTTGGATATCGGTCAGGACTCGTACTTCGTCCCCTTCCTTAATCAGACCCATTGCCGCGCCACTGACGGGTTTGATAATTGGTACACCAGCATCCATCAGGGCGAGGGTGGAACCGCAGACTGAACCCATTGAGGTGGAACCGTTAGAAGAAAGTACTTCCGACACGATGCGAATTACGTAGGGAAATTGTTCTTTTGACGGTATCACAGGTATTAGCGCTCGTTCTGCCAATGCCCCGTGACCAATTTCGCGCCTTCCTGGGGCCCGCATTGGCTTGGTTTCACCGACTGAGAAGGGAGGGAAGTTGTAATGATGCAAATAACGCTTGTGCTGATCTAGCTGCATGTCATCGTTGAGGTTTTGAGCATCCCCAGGTGTACCCAAGGTACAAGTGGATAATACCTGAGTTAGTTCTCGGTTAAATAAACCGCTGCCGTGGACTCGCTTTGGTAAGACATCAACTAAACAAGAAACCTGACGCACTTGATCGAGTTTACGACCATCAACGCGGACGTTATCTTCGATGATTTGTCGCCGCATGAAGTGTTTGGTAATATCTTTAAAAGTGTTACCAAGTGCTTTTTTATTTGTAGTTGCGGCAACTCGAATTGGGTCTTCTTCTGGCAGTTCGCTAATCGTCGCGGCAATTTCATCCTTGACGACATCTAAAGCTGCATCGCGTTGGGGTTTGGTGAAACTAAATTGAGACAGGATTTTCTTAATTTCGCCGCTGGCGCGATCGCGGATATAATTTTCTAGGGTTTGGTCTACTTCTGGTGGTGCTTCTTGCACTATTACTAGACCCAGTTCTGCAATTAAATCTTGCTGCGCTTTAATTAAGTCCCGCACTGCTTCATAACCAAAGTCAATCGCTTCGAGAATATCTCGCTCTGGCAACTGATTGGCTCCCGCTTCCACCATGATCACGCCATCTGGCGAACCTGCTACTACCAGATCCAAATCTCCAGCTTCAGTTTCTGCATAAGTGGGGTTAATAATGAAATCATCTCCCACTAAACCAACCCGCACTGCTGCCATTGGCCCATTAAAAGGAATCTGGGCAATCAGGGTAGCGATAGAAGCGCCTGTAACTGCTAACACATCGGGTGGAACTAACTCGTCCATCGATAGCGTTAAGGCAATAATTTGCAGGTCATCCCGTAACCATGAGGGGAACAAGGGACGCATGGGACGGTCTATAAGACGGCTGGTGAGAATTGTTTTTTCTGGTGGACGACCTTCGCGCCGCATGATCCCGCCGGGAATCCTACCTGCGGCATATAGCCTTTCTTCATAATCTACAGTAAGAGGAAGAAAATCAATGCCTTCTCTGGCTTGCGATCGCGTAGCCGTCACTAAAACGGATGTGTCCCCTGATTCTATCAAAACCGATCCACCTGCCTGGGGAGCTAGTAGGCCTACTTTCAGTCGAATATCCCTTCCATCGAAGGATATTGACTTATCAACTTCTGCCATTCAGTTTTTTTTCCTTCTCTTTCGCTATTCTCTTTCTGTGGCAATCCTAACATTTATGCCTTATGGCTGACTTGTGGTACATACAAAGATAAACAAGTCGTTTAACACAAAGTGTGATACAAGATTAGCGCGTCTACTACCTGTCCATTCTCTAGCTTCGCCGCGCCCGGAATTCGCCCAATAATCTCAAATCCTAACGACTGCCAAAGTGTAATTGAAGGTATATTAGTCTCAAAGACCAAATTAAACATTACTGCTTCGTAGCCCAGATTTGCTGCGATCGAAAGCATAGCCTCTCCCATGAACCGTCCTAAACCTTGACCGCGTAACTCAGGTTGTACAATAAAACCAGCGTTGCAAATATGGCTACACCGACCGGGAAAGTTTGGCTTTAAATAAAACGCCCCTAATATTTCTTTTGGCTTGTGTGTAGGATCTATAACAGATGTCCTGACAACAAAGGCATCCTTGCTTAACCAGTAAGCTGAAAATTCTGTAGGAGAGAGAGGTTGCTTTTGGGGATAAGTTTTACCTTCAATAATTACAACATTGAGTAATGCTCTTACACCCTCTTGTTCTTGAGGATGCATATAATCCAGTTCCACTAACATCCCATTTTTTAAGACTTTAATTAGGGGAAAATTCATTATTAACAGTGTTTATGTGGAATAATTACTGAAATATTTATTATATGAGAAATTTGGACAATAAATCTTCTTGAGAAGATGCAAAAAATAGAATAATTGTGATTTTAATTCTAGAGTTTTGGGAAAATCTGAGTAGTTAGCAAATGGCGATTTTACACTGTAATTGGTTACTAAAAAATCAAAATGGTTGTTTATTTATTTGGGGGGAAACTTGGCGATCGCCACGAGTGAATTTCGAGTCTAATGGATCTGGAGATATCCCAGTACATCCATTGGCAATGACATCAGTTGAGTTGAGTGAGTGGTTGCGTTCCCAGAACATGGCAATTACCAACTTCATCCACCAACCTCAAGTTGCGATGCCTGCGGGGGGCAAAGCGATCGCAACTACTGGGCGATCGCGCAAAGCCGCCAGTGCCACTGAGATCAGTTTACCAACGCACTCCGAAATCATTGCCCTACCAACTTATATAGAAGGTAGTGATAAAGGAACAACAGCGATTTTCCCTGTACATTCTGCTAGCTTGGGGGAAAATGCAGACTCTCCGCAATATTTGCAACCGTGGCGAGTTGAAGGTTTTTGTCTCAACGCCAGCGAAGCAGTAAAATTTCTCGCCGCGATTCCCTTAAATGCTGCTAAAGGGGAAGATGCTTTTTTGGGTGGAGATTTACGCTTTTGGTCGCAGGTTGCCCGATGGAGTTTAGATTTAATCTCTCGATGTAAGTTTTTACCAACAATTGACCGACAATTAGCTGGTGCATTTTCTGCCAAATGGCAAGTACTTCTAGATAGTGCTGTAGATGGAACCCGCCTAGAAAAATTTTCTGGAAATATACCGTTGCTTTGTCGCACTTATCAAGAGGAAGTGGGGACTGGGGAGGAGTTTTCCCAATCTCGACTTTATGTAGACTTTCCCACAGAACCTCAAGAATTACTTTTGGGATTTCTCAACAGTACGATAGATGCCCAAGTGCGAGAAATGGTAGGTTCTCAACCTCCAATTGAAGCTAAGGCAATCGCATCTTTACCGTCTGGGGTGCGACAGTGGTTGCAAGCCTTAACTAGTGCATCTCATATAGTCAATGCAGATGCAAATGAAGTAGAACGACTGGAAGCGGCATTAAAGGCTTGGACTATGCCGCTACAATACCAATTAACTCTTAAAAGTCTATTTCGTACCTGTTTTCAACTGCGTTCTCCAGAGTCTGGCGAAACAGATTGGACATTGGCGTATTTTCTACAAGCGGCTGACGATCCAGAGTTTTTAGTGGATGCGGCAACTATTTGGAACAATCCAGTTGAAAGATTGGTTTATGAAAATCGGACAATTGACCAACCACAAGAAACATTTTTGCGAGGTTTGGGGGTGGCTTCCCGATTATATCCAGCGATCGCACCCAGCTTTGAAACCGAATATCCCCAATCTTCTCGTCTCACGCCCATCCAAGCTTATGAGTTTATCAAAGCTGTAGCCTGGAGGTTGGAAGACAGTGGTTTGGGAGTAATTTTGCCTCCCAGTTTAGCAAACCGCGAAGGATGGGCGAACCGTTTGGGTTTGAAAATTACTGCTGAAACCCCAAAGAAAAAGCAGGGACGTTTAGGGTTGCAGAGTCTACTAAATTTCCAATGGCAATTGGCAATTGGCGGACAGACTATTTCCAAAGCCGAGTTTGATAAACTGGTGGCTTTAAATAGTCCGCTAGTGGAAATTAACGGCGAGTGGGTGGAATTGCGCCCCCAGGACATCAAAACAGCCCAAACTTTTTTTACCACTCGCAAAGACCAAATGGCACTTTCCCTGGAAGATGCCTTGCGTTTCAGTACAGGCGATACTCAAGTAATTGAAAAATTACCAGTGGTCAGCTTTGAGGCGTCTGGGGCATTGCAAGAGTTGATTGGGGCGTTAAACAATAATCAAGCGATCGCACCTTTGCCCACACCAGCCGACTTTAAAGGACAGTTGCGACCTTATCAAGAACGTGGTGCTGCTTGGTTGTCATTCTTGGAACGTTGGGGCTTGGGGGCATGTCTCGCAGACGACATGGGACTCGGTAAAACTATTCAGTTTATTGCTTTTTTGCTACATCTTAAAGAACAGGATGTACTAGAAAATCCAACACTGCTAGTTTGTCCAACTTCGGTTTTAGGCAACTGGGAAAGGGAAGTCAATAAATTTGCACCAAGCCTGAAAATTTTGCAATATCACGGTGACAAACGCCCAAAAGGAAAAGCATTTTTAGAAGCCGTAAAAAAACATGATTTAATCGTTACCAGCTACTCACTGCTTCATCGAGATATCAAGTCATTGCAAAGTGTATCTTGGCAGATAATTGTTTTAGATGAAGCCCAGAATGTGAAAAACCCAGAGGCGAAGCAGTCAAAAGCAGTGCGGGAATTAGAAGCGACATTTCGTATTGCGTTAACGGGGACACCGGTAGAAAATAGACTGCAAGAGCTATGGTCTATTTTAGATTTTCTCAATCCTGGGTATTTAGGCAATAAGCAATTTTTCCAGAGGCGGTTTGCCATGCCAATAGAAAAGTATGGTGATACCGCTTCTTTGACTCAGTTACGTTCATTAGTTCAACCATTTATACTGCGGCGATTGAAAAGCGATCGCGATATCATTCAGGACTTACCAGATAAGCAAGAAATGACCGTATTTTGTGGTCTGACTGGTGAACAAGCCGCACTTTATCAACAAATTGTAGAACAATCTTTAGTCGAGATAGAATCTGCTGAAGGATTGCAACGTCGGGGGATGATTTTAGCTTTGTTAATTAAACTCAAACAAATCTGCAATCACCCAGCCCAATATTTGAAAGAAGCGACATTAGAGCAACATAATTCAGCTAAACTTCTGCGGCTAGAAGAAATGTTAGAAGAAGTTTTAGCAGAAAGTGATAGAGCTTTAATTTTCACACAATTTGCTGAATGGGGTAAATTACTTAAACCCTATTTAGAAAAACAGCTTGGGCGAGAAATATTCTTTTTATATGGCAGCACCAGCAAAAAACAACGAGAGGAAATGATCGACCGTTTCCAACACGATCCTCAAGGGCCACCGATTATGATTCTTTCTCTGAAAGCGGGTGGAGTCGGACTGAATTTAACACGAGCAAATCATGTATTTCACTTTGATAGATGGTGGAACCCAGCCGTAGAAAATCAAGCCACAGATAGAGTATTTCGCATTGGTCAAACTCGGAATGTGCAAGTACATAAATTTGTTTGCACAGGCACTTTAGAAGAAAAAATTCATGACATGATTGAAAGTAAGAAACAACTAGCTGAACAAGTTGTAGGTGCTGGTGAAGAATGGTTGACTGAACTAGATACAGACCAACTTCGTAACTTACTAATACTCGATCGCAGCGCAGTAATTGACGAGGATGAAGGATGAAACTTAATGCAGACGAGTTAAATTCAGCACGTCAACATTTACTTAAAAAAGTCGTTGATTATTTCATAGTGAAGAAAGGTGTTGAGGCTTTATTCGTTCAAGGATCTATAGCATCAGGGACAACGGATGAATTCTCTGATATTGATTTTAGAGTTGTTGTTCAACCAGAATTATACGAGCAATTTCTTGATGAGCGTTTTTCTGCTCCTAAATACTGGGGAGAATGGCTATACAACGAGTGGCCAGCAGGAGTTCGATGGGTTTGCGTCTCTCACTTCCATCCATTCAATAAAATCGATGTTCTTTACTACCAGCCAGAGAATCTTCAACCCTCCCCTTGGTACTTACAACCTGTTCAAGTTATTTACGATCCTAAAAAGTTAATACACCAAGTTATTGAAGCTTCTTCTGGCTTAGAGTTTACACTAGATGTTGATGAGGTGAATCGACTGATCGGCAAAGGGCTAGCACAAGCCGAGGAAGTATATCGTCGAGTCATGCGTGGAGAACTTTTCTATGCACAATCACTGCTGGACAATTTTCGCGGAAGCATGATGCAAATTGACGATTATTTCCTCAAAAATCCTTCTTCCATGTCTCCATCTGCTCACTTTGAACAGCGTGGCAGTCAGATGTTAATTGAGGTTCTAAAACACTCCTACCCTTCCCTAGATCAGACATCTATTCTTAATGCATTGAACGCTTTACTCAATAGATATCAATACCAAGTAATGAACCTTCACGACATGCTGCGGTTAAATCGAGATGCAAAAAATGATTTGCATTGGATTAATACACTCATTAATTTATCTGAGGGTAATTTTAAGTTTTGAAGAAACACTTGTAGCGGTATAGTCTTATTTCTATTATTTGATTTATAAATTCATAATTAATGACTGAATTTCAATATTATCCAATAATTTTAAAGGTAAAATCATGACTAATTACACATTACAAGCAAGTCGAGAATGGTGGTCACAACAATGGCTAGATTTGCTAGATTCCTACCGCTTTAAAAAGCGTTTAGAACGTGCGAGAAATTATGCTCGTCAAGGAAATGTTCTGAGCATCGAATTTAAAGGTGCTAAAGTATTGGCTAGA
The DNA here is from genome assembly GCF_034530915.1 of Nostoc sp. DedQUE09. Lineage (NCBI taxonomy): Bacteria > Bacillati > Cyanobacteriota > Cyanophyceae > Nostocales > Nostocaceae > Nostoc > Nostoc sp. DedQUE09. The sequence goes on along the minus strand of NZ_JAVRCE010000023.1, from coordinate 2,548 downwards.
GTGCAAGGTAGTGAAGTAGAACCTTATAAAGTTTCTCTTTCTCTTGAACCATTTACCGATGAACAATGGGGTTATGTAATTGAAACCATGTCCCAAAGGGCAATTTTTGCTGCCAAGCTACTAGCAGGAGAAATGCCACAAAATATAGAAGAAGTATTCACGGCTAATGGTCTTTCGATATTTCCTTTTACCCTTGGTGATGTCCACAGTAAATGCTCTTGTCCTGATAAAGCAAATCCCTGTAAACACATTGGTGCCTTGTACTATCAGTTAGGCGATCGCTTCAGTGAAGACCCCTTTGTACTATTTCAATTGCGCGGACGCACCAAAGAGCAAATTATCAGCGATTTACGTCAATTACGTAGTGTCAAAATTCAACCTCTTACCACAGAAACGTCCGAAATTCAACAGTCAATTCCTAATAATAAATATTCTGTAAACATTGATTCTTTCTGGCAATACAATGAGCCACTAGAGTCATCATTAGTAGTGATTGCACCGTCTACTAATGAGATGGTACTAGATGTATTAGGAGCAATCCCCCTAGCGAAGGAAGAGGAAAATGCAGTAAATTCAACTTCGAGTGATGTGGTAATGAAGCATTTGAATACAGTTTACAGAGATGTGAGCCAGAAGGCTTTTTTAACAGCAATGAATGTGGGAGGAAGTTGATACTAATTCCTAATTACGAATTAAATTTACTGGAATATTCTCGCCTTAAAACTCTATCTCTTCATGGGTAGAGTATTTACCAGTTCTGAACTCTGACTTCTGATTTATTGTCCAAACTCAAGCCTAGCCTGTTCTACCAAATCAGCAGTTACAACCTCTTGATCTGCTTCACGAGCTAGCTGTTCAATTCTGGCTTTAGCTTGAGAGCGGACAAAAAAGGGAATATTTTGTAACTTTTCCTTAGCTTCGGATGTCCATCGCAAAGCATCAATAAAATTGGAATCATTCATAGATTAGTTACCTTGGCAAGTCGCTCACTTTAATTAATAGATTACTAATTTTCCTATAAAAAAAGCTCTTGCTTTTATGCAAGAGCCTTTAAATTAATAGTCAGTGATGAAATAAACTTTACAACCTAATCTAGGTCGTCCATAAACATCACTGGCTCAGTATCACGGTTAATTCCTTTCTCAAAACCACCAGCCGCAGCGCGTGCGCGTCCAGCGTGCCACAAGTGACCAACTAGGAAGAAGAATGCTAGTACGAAGTGAGAAGTCGCCAACCAAGCGCGAGGAGATACGTAGTTGAAGGAGTTAATTTCGGTAGCCACACCACCCACGGAGTTCAAAGAACCCAGAGGAGCGTGGGTCATGTATTCAGCAGCCCGACGAGCTTGCCAAGGCTGAATATCGTTCTTGATTTTTTCTAGGTCAAGACCATTGGGGCCACGTAGAGGCTCCAACCAAGGGCCACGGAAATCCCAGAAGCGCATGGTTTCACCACCGAAGATGATTTCACCAGTTGGAGAGCGCATCAGGTATTTACCCAATCCTGTGGGGCCTTGGGCAGAACCGACGTTAGCACCCAAGCGTTGGTCACGAATCAAGAAGGTCAAAGCTTGAGCTTGAGAAGCTTCTGGACCGGTAGGACCGTAAAATTCGCTGGGATAAACGGTATTGTTAAACCAAACATAGATGGAGGCAATGAAGCCCATCAACGACAGAGCGCCCAAGCTGTAGGAGAGGTAAGCCTCACCAGACCAGATGGATGCACGACGTGACCAAGCAAAAGGCTTGGTAAGAATGTGGAAAATACCACCAGAAATTAAGATAAAGGCAATCCAGATGTGACCGCCGACCACATCTTCTAAGTTATTGACGCTAATAATCCAGCCTTCGCCACCGAAGGGAGACTTGAGTACATAACCGAAGATGACTGCTGGGTTCAGTGTCGGATTGGTAATAATACGAACGTCACCACCGCCGGGTGCCCAGGTATCATACAAACCACCAAAGAACATTGCCTTTAGTACCAACAGCAGCGCACCGCATCCCAAAATAATTAGGTGGAATCCGATGATGTTGGTCATCTTGTTCTTGTCTTTCCAGTCGTAACCAAAGAAAGAAGAGTATTCTTCTAAGGTTTCTGGACCACGAACGGCATGATAGATACCGCCAAAGCCAAGGACGGCTGAGGAAATTAAGTGTAGTACACCGACAACAAAGTAAGGAAAGGTGTCGATAACTTCACCACCAGCACCAACGCCCCAACCCTGAGTGGCGAGGTGAGGTAACAGGATCAAGCCCTGCTCGTACATGGGCTTTTCAGGAATGAAGTGAGCGACTTCAAACAAAGTCATCGCTCCAGCCCAGAATACAATCAAACCAGAGTGGGCAACGTGAGCACCCAGTAGTTTGCCAGATAGATTGATTAAACGTGCGTTACCAGACCACCAGGCAAAGCCAGTGGATTCTTGGTCGCGTCCAGAGCCGCCTAATATATTTGGTCTATTAGAGAGCGTTACCACGTGGTAATACCTCCTCAGGGAATACAAATTGTTCGTGGGGTTGATCTTGAGGAGCCATCCAAGCGCGGA
>NZ_JAVRCE010000022.1:0-113151 GCF_034530915.1 Nostoc sp. DedQUE09 | reverse complement strand
ATCCCATACATTGGCGCTTTGGCGCTGTTGTAAGGTTGTTGTCATTGTTTTATAAATGCGATTATTTGCAGATGAATTAGGTAGGTTTGACTACCTGTTACACATCTTAAATAATTTATTGCGTTTTGTAAAGTACTTTCAGAAAAAACTTTCTCTTGGGATTTACGTACCCACAGAAAATCCCCAAACCTTTGAAAAAGCGGGGACTTTGGGTAATATCACTTTGGATTTTAGACTTCGGCTTACCTCGGCTCCGGCTCCATCGAGCGAAGTCGAGATGCTCGGCACAAGTCGCTCAGTCGAACGATTTTGGAATTATGAAAAATGCACTTTATTCTTTAATTCGTTGCTGGCTGCTTGGATATGGACTCTATACCCACTTCTTGTAAAGGTGGACGCATAGATAAATAAACCAATGGCCCAAATAGCGGTATCAAGGCTATTAACCAGAATAACTGCGGATTTTTCCAACCGCGACGCGCCATATCATCCCCCAGCAACGTGGGAAATAATAGGCAGAGTAAGCAAAAATCTAAACTCATCACATGGATGAAGCGGTTAGTTTGCCACTCTTGCACAAAATTGCTCCAATCTCCACCTCTTATACCGTAGGTAACTAGAATAACCGTGGCTATAGTTAATACGAAACCAGTCACACGAGAATCTAGTAATTTGAGCAAGATATTCTTTTTACCGACAAACTGATTATTTGGTTCTCTAAAGGCTAAGTACGGCAACAAGGCAAAAGCACCAACTCCGAAAGAGACAGTAGCAAACACCCAAGCAGGTATTTTTTGTCCTCTACCATCAATAAAGATTACTGCACTGTAAATAAGAGGCCAGATGCCCATGAGGTTGAATAGTGCTATGACTAACGGGTTAACGCCTTGCCACTGCCCAATAGAAAGGTTTTTAATTAACTCGAATGTACCAGGTTGCTCAGGAGGCGCGAGGAAAAAAGCATAGACAACAAATCCCAGCCACAGTAGACCAAAGGCAATTTTTCTAAGCATGAAAGATTTAAGTAGTATTAATTATTGATTTTGCCGTTATAAATACGGCTATCTGCTTGCTATGGTATTGTTTGCTCGCCTAAAGGCGTAGCGGCTTGTTCCTAAAGATTAATCGCTAATTAAGGATTGAAATAGCTGAAAGCTTCTGAGAGATAATCAGCAGCAGATGCTACTACTGCGATCGCACTTTCATAATCTAAACGCGTTGGCCCCAAAACTCCCACACTTCCTACGGGTATAGAACCTCGGCGATAGTTAGAAGAAATTAAGGTACAGGTACGTATCGGTTCTAATGGATTTTCTGCGCCAATGCGAATCGTTACCTTTGGTTTACCACCATCCTCTGGTTCTGGTTCTTCAAATATTAATCGCCACAGTTGGTCTTGTTCTTCTTCCAGCAGGTGGATAATCGTTTGTACCTGCTGTAACTGGGAAAATTCTGGCTGGCGTAAAACTTCTGACACACCCCGAACCATAATTTGGGTTGCAGTCGGTGCAAGAGTGCGACGAGTCAATTCTGCAACTGAGTTTTTCAAAAATTCCCCGTAGCGTTGGAACTCCTGATCTAGTTCGCTCCAGTTGAGGTTGGCTAATTCCAACAGACTTCGCCCCCGTAAGTGGGTATTCAAAAAGTTAGAAACAATCTGTAACTCGCGATCAATTACCTCTGAATCCCGTTGGGTTTCTTCTGGTGTTGGCGACAAATCCATCAATTTAGAATGTGTCTCATAACCATCTGTCACCACAATCAGCATGATCCGTCCGGCTTCAATTTGCACTAATTGTAGATGTCGCAATAACGCTGTAGTGGTTTGCGGCATCGTGATCAAGCTAATGCAACCACTTAAGGTTGCTAAAATCTGCGCTGCTCCTTGTAGTAGAGTTTCTAAACTCCGATCTTCCCACTGGAGATGCTTTTGCAGTGCTACTTCTACTTCTCGCCCTAAAGTTTCTGTACCACTTTGTGGAAGTAAGCTACGCATAGCGTCTGTCTGCGACACGCTGCGCGAACGCAGAGAAGGTGTAATTAGCTGGTCAACATAAATACGATAACCTGAATCTGAAGGTACACGTCCAGCAGAGGCATGTGGTTGGTAGAGCAATCCAGACTTTTCTAAAACACCCATTACATTGCGAATTGTCGCCGAGCTTACGCCCAGATCGTACTCCTCAACTAAAGCCTTTGAACCAACAGGCTCTGCCGTTGCAATGTAGTGACGTACCGTTGCCCAAAGTATATGCTGTTGTCGATTTGTTAACTGAACTTCCATAGGGTATGTTTTGCTGAAGGCAAATTTTAATCAAACTCTGAAAAAATTTGTGGATTTAATCGAAAACAGAGAATCTTAATAATTTATTAAGATAAGATAGCAAATTAGACAACTATCTTATGATAAGTATTTTTAAACGTTATATATAGAGCATTTTTTAAGAGTAAAGTTGGAATAGTAGCTCAACTTTATTTTTGCAAAAGCTGCTAGTTATAATGTACCCTCGCGATGCTTCTTTATAACCGTATTTTTGCACAAATTTTTACTTGCAACAGTATTATTAGATACGTATATTTTTGCAAGGGCTAATGCTGAAGTGTGATTTGGGACAGTCGAAAAGTTTTGTGCAGATGTACCTGATACCCAAATTATAAGCTTTCCAGCAAGCCTATAAGTTGATGTACTTCTGCTTTTAGCATAGCAAACGCCAGATGGAAGGGTAAGTTCCATCTGAGTGATGTATCTGAAAAAGCTAATATTGGGGAATTGAAGGGTCTACTAGTAGGGAATAAGCATCAATACCACCCGAAATATTTTGCACATTTGTAAAACCTTGGGCAATCAACCACTGGCACATCTGGGCAGAGCGGATGCCATGATGGCATAACACCAGGGTTTCAGCTTGGGGATTAAAGAGGGTAGGTACTTGATCTCCCCATTCGGCAAATTGACTTAAAGGTAGGTTGACAAAGCCTTCAATGCTAGCGATCGCCAATTCTTCTGGTTCACGCACATCTACTAGCTGAATACTTGCATCACTAGAAGAAAGACGTTGCGCCAGTTCTTCTACACTAATTTGATTCATGAGTTCCCTGTCATGAGGTTTTTGTAAATAGTCCTAATACTATTTATGGTGACAGAAAATTTCTGCCTTGACATCAGCATCCATTCTCAAGAGGGTTGATTAATTCTGCTAGGCTTTCTGCTTAAATGGCTGTAAACCGTCTTTTTTAATAGGTTTAATGTGAATAGGCAACGTTCATTTATCGGTTTTATCGTAGCTGGGGCGATCGCAGTGCTAGTAATTGCGATCGCAGGCTTTTACTGGTTTTTCGCTAAAAGTCCGGCTAACCTCATTGGTTCTAGCTCTGGGCCTGGTGCAGCCATATTCGTGTCGAAACTGTCCCCTGCAATGGTTTCATTATTGACAAATCCTGACCGTTTGCAGGCGTTGGAGCGCGAAGAGGAGCTATCTAAACTCAAAACCAGTTTATTTGCCAAGAGTGACATAGATTACAAACAAGACATTCAACCCTGGTTAGGGGACGAAATTACATTAGCTATCACCACCTTAGATATTGATCGCGATCAAGAAAACGGACAGCAGCCAGGATATCTGTTAGCATTAGCAACCAAACAACCGGAGAAAAGCCGCGAGTTTGTGGAATTGTTGTTTTCTAAACGAGCGTTAGCTGGTGCAAACTTAGCTGTTGAACAATATAAAGGTGTAAAACTAATTTCTGACAATTCCCAGCCAGAACAAGACTTGCTTGCTGGTGCTGTTGTCGGTGAAGGCTTTGTGTTGTTTGCCAACGATCCGAAAGTACTACGAGATGCTATCAATAACGTCCAAGCGCCCGATCTGAATTTAACTAGCTCACCCGAATACCAAAAAGCTACCAAAGAACAGATCAAAGGGGGTTTAGCTGTAGCTTTCTTGAATCTTCCCATCGTGGCAAAATGGCAAGGGTTAGAGTTACCAGAACAACTTTATAACAGCCAAATTATATCCTTGGTGTTAAATCCTAAAGGATTGCTGGCAGAAACCACCTTTTTGACTTCATCGGAAATTGTCCCTCCATCTGCACCGTTATCTAAACCTGTGGGAGCATTGCAATATGTTCCAGCATCCGCAGGTTTAGCAATTTCCGGCTCGAATTTGAGTAATTTGGCTGACAGTGACTTAGCCAAACTCTGGAAACAAGCAACAGCAACTATATATGGTTCTGGGGAAGATGTGGTTTCTCGGTTAGCAAAACCTTTGGCAGATGTTCAAAAACGCTGGGGTATAAACTTACCAGAGGATATTTTTAGCTGGGTACAAGGAGAATATGCTATAGCATTGTTACCGGAGAAAGAGCAAACAACTCCTCATTGGATTTTTGTAGTAGAAAAATCCGAGGGTGTGGAAAAAGGTATTGCTCGATTAGATGCGATCGCCTCATCCAACGGACTCAGCATCAATACCCTGACTATAGATCAGCAAAAAATCTCCGCTTGGACAGAGTTAACCACGGCTACAAAAAAAAGCGATGTCAAAGAAGGAGAATCTTTTAGCATTGAAACAAAAGTACAGGCATTGCATACAACTTTAGGAAATTACGAAATTTTCACGTCTGACTTAGAGACTATGGATGAAATTCTCACAACCAAGAATAATTCCATAATTGACAATCCTAATTTCAAAGATAGTATTGCGGCAATTCCCCTACCAAACCAAGGCTATATATATCTTGACTGGACAAAGAGCCAGAATTTGTTAGAGCGTCAAGTACCTGTTCTCAAACTAGTGGAAGTCTTAGGTAAACCATTTTTTAATAACCTGCGATCGCTCACAGTCAGTAGTTATGGAACTGACACGCGATCGCTCAAAGGTGGTGTCTTCTTCAAACTCCATAATTCGTGAGATTTTCATAAAAGCTCAGGTGCAGAAGATAAAGGTAAAAAATTATTTTACCTTTACCCTTTACCTTCTGTACTTTCTTGCTTAAACATATTTACGTAGGTTTTATGTAATATTTGCTAGCTAATAATTTGATTGCCAGAATTTCCCACTCGGATGCGATTTAAGCCTACTGTCGAGATCCAGAAACAACCTAGCAATTAGCTGTCAACTTTCCAAAACATTAACTGTGGCACATTTGAATGTGGCACACCCAACTGAAATTTCACTGGATTTTTTTCATTAGAATATGTATATATCATCACTAATTTAAAAGCCTGTTGGAGGGCTACTATGAAATACTGTTGCCCCCGACTTCAGTTTCGCGGCGGTTGGCTGTTGGCTATTATATTTACCGCCATTACAGCTACCCCTGGGATAGCACAGACAGCAAACTTTGCCACCTTGAATTTATCAACAAACTTTGATTCATCACAAGGAACAGTGCAGGGGTTTACAGGCGGTTCTTACTCACTGTCTGCCATAAGTAACCGCGATCGCGATCAAAAAGCCTGTATTGGCTTTGCCGATTCTAAACCAGATCACATTATGGTTTTGGAAAAAGACTTTTCCCAGCTAACAATCCAAGTTGATAGCAACAACAACGACACCACTTTAATCATCCAAGGCCCAGATAAAACTACGATTCGTTGTGGTGATGACACTGGCAAAAGTAAAGATGCTAGCGTTAGCGATCGCGACTGGAAAAGGGGCACATATCGGATTTGGGTAGGTACATTTAACCCTGGAGTTAAGCGTGATTATACTCTAAAAGTGGAGCAGCAGTGAATTGGGGAATGGGGAGTAGACGAGAAGTTGTAGTAAGTTTTTCCCCTCTGCACCTCAGCCTGTTGTACCCAATCCCCAATTCTGATTCCCAATTTTTAGGTGTAACCTGAGAGGATAATATGGGAGAGTAGCTTGTTGTGCTTTCCGAGGGTGCTATCTCGTGCTATCTATACTGCGTGCTGACTTTCGTATCATATTTGAACGTGACCCAGCTGCCCGTAACTGGTTGGAAGTTTTATTTTGTTACCCTGGTTTGCAAGCCCTGTTATTCCATAGGCTGGCTCACTGGCTGTATAGTGTTGGTCTTCCCTTTATTCCGCGCCTGATTTCTCACTTGGCTCGGTTTTTGACTGGAATTGAAATCCACCCTGGTGCAACAATTGGGCAAAGTGTGTTTATTGACCACGGGATGGGTGTAGTAATTGGTGAAACTGCGATCGTGGGAGACTATGCTCTAATTTATCAAGGTGTCACCCTTGGGGGTACTGGTAAAGAATGTGGTAAACGCCATCCTACTGTGGGTGAAAACGTCGTAGTCGGAGCGGGAGCGAAGGTACTAGGCAATATCCAAATTGGCAATAATGTCCGTATTGGTGCTGGTTCTGTTGTTTTAAGAGATGTGCCTTCAGACTGTACCGTGGTAGGTGTGCCTGGGCGCATCATGTATCGTTCTGGAGTTCGGGTTTCACCTCTTGAACACAATAACTTACCAGATTCAGAAGCTCAAGTAATTCGTGCTTTAGTAGACCGGATTGAGGCGTTGGAAGAACAAATACAAACTCTTCAGCGCAACAGTTCTTCAGAAAAAACCCCTGTGTTAGTAGGTTGTGTAGCTTCTAACCAAGCTGATTTATCCCAAGACGCTCCTGTGTGCAGCCTTAAAGATAAGGCAATACAGGAGTTTCTAGATGGTGCAGGTATTTAAAGAATTAATCTGCACTTTTGTTTAATTCTATTTAGCTGCAACAAATCTGAGGCAATGACAAAAGAGCCACCCAGCAAAACTCATTTGCATCGTCAGAAGATACTAATAATTCTTCTAGTGCTGATAAGTGGCTCTTTATTCTATTTACTATTAGTTCGGCTAGGATTGATGATGCCTGTGGAGCAAATTACTCAGGTATTGTGTTTTCAAGATTGTCAGCCTGAACCACAACTTCATACTCCCTTAGCCGAAGACGAATTATTGAATTACGACCAACCCCTTGAGCAATTAGTTTCTACAGCCAATAACAATAAGAAAATTTCTCTTTTAATTGAAAAATCTAGACACAGACTAACCCTGTACTATGACCTAAAACCACTCAAGTCTTACCCTGTAGTTTTTGGTACTAACCCCATTGGCGACAAACAAGCAGAGGGTGACAGCAAAACTCCAGAAGGTATTCTGCAAATCAAAGACCTTTATCCTCACCCACAATGGTCGAAGTTCCTATGGCTTGACTATCCCAATACCCGATCTTGGCGAAAGTATTTTCAGGCAAAAGCTAGTGGTAAGTTACCTTGGCATATTCCTATTGGGGGCGAAGTTGGGATACATGGTGTCCCTGTGGGCAGAGATAACATGATTAGCGATCGCTATAATTGGACTTTGGGTTGTCCTTCCCTGAAAAACAAAGATGTAGATGAACTATATCAATGGGTACAAAAAGGTACAGTTGTCGAGATTCTTCCTTAATTTGAAAAGATTGTTCAAGGATTAATTTCTTCACAAAACCACTCTTGATTTTCATCACGCTGATAAAACCTTCTATTTTGTGGTTCACCGCGTAATTCTAAATGATCGACCTGCACCGGATCGAGTAGCAGTAGACAAAAATTAGGCACTGGCTGCATAGGTTCGGGTGCTGGTGGTGCAAAAGCTTCTGGGTTTTCAACTCTGGGTTTACCAGGATGCGGCCAAGCAAACTGTAAACGCGCCGCATCACTTAATTCTTGCCATATAGCGATCCGGGCTGGCTGTAAAACCTGGTCAGAATCATTACTGCTTATTAGGGCCAAACAACCAGTGATGCGAAATTGTTCTCGTGTATTGGGGAAGTACCAGCAAACTTCTGCCCAAGGTTGTTGCTGTATCTGATCGGCTTTGGCGCTACGGTTATCGGTGATAAATTTTAGCTGGTTTGTATCTTCCAGAAAGCCGCGAAAGACTAGGGTACGATTGGCGGGGCGACCATTCGCTTGTAGCGTTGCTAGTTGCAGGTAACGGGCATAAACAAGGCTACGGTTGCGATGGAGTGCATGAGCGATCGCACTTCGCCAAGGAGCAAGAGACATTATACAATTCTGTTGGTAATCTAGCGCCAGGTATTCTTGAACATACTACCACTTCAATACTTCTGGTTGAGCGCCAGTGATTCCTAAAAGTTATCTAATGCCAAGAAGCTTTAAGATTCCGGTGCTCTAAGCCTTATTAGGGGGTAAGACCCCCTATTCACCAGCTATATCCTTAAAGGCGAGGGAGACTGGGAGGGAGAGGTCTGTCGAACTCACGTTAATATAGATTCTCAATAAAAACAGCTATTTCACTGCGATATCTGCGGCGGGCTATGACGCTCGACGGTTCACTAAGGCTGCGCTATCGGTATCGCACTATTAAATCGGTGATTTATACCCCTAATTTTTAGCACCTAACTTTGGAGTACTGCACCTCAATACTACAATACTACTATTTTGAAGTTGGCAGTGTTCGGAAACACAATATGTATGTGATCAAGAACACATATTTTTTAATTGAGACAACTATATGATCTTCCCCACATGGACATACAGCAAGAATACATTTTGCAACTTGATGTCCATCTTCTTTCTGTTAACTCCAGCTATATACGGTTATGCTTCATTTTCTGATTGAGCAGAAATTGTCAAAGCATATTTGAAAGGATTTCCCACAATTGAAGAAGGCACAAGCCTGTAAGTATCAATCAAAACTTTAGTTGTGGGTGATTGCCCACTACTAGAACAAATTTGTGTCGAGATATGTAACACCAGACACAAATTATCTTTGCTTCAATCTCATGCTTTGAACCGTGGGATTAAAGCAAAGATGCCTTCATACCTGGTACCTTCTGGCTTCTGAATGCATTTTTCATCAAAAAACAACTCTAGCAACATAGGTACATTCAATATGAACTTTAAACAATTTGGTGTATTACTTTCTATATCTACAATTCTTGGACTCAACGTGATTGGGACCAAGGTTTTGGCTGACGAGCCTAGTATTACTTTTGGAGATGCAATCGGGTCTGGTGGATGTGTTGTTGCCGATCAGCTTGCTGGAGCTGATGGTAGAACCTTATCGCTCATCTTGGATAACTTTAATGCATTCAATGGTGGCCGTAAAAGGTGTATTTTACGCGTTCAAACTTTTATTCCAAGTGGTTTCATCATCCAAAATGTACAAGTACTGTACCAAGGAAATACTGATATTAATAGAGGGAGTAGAGGTACCAGCTTAAGCAGAACTTATAGCTTTAGTGGTGGTGCTTTTGGGCAAGCCGTAGCTACCCCTCAAACTACCAACTTTACAACGACTAAGGCATTTGCGGAGCAAGATGAGATTACTGTTCTAGCTGCTTCAGGTTTATGTAGTGGTGGTGGGCAAGGATTATTAGGTATTAATGCGGTTGTACAATCCTCATCAGCAAGTTCTATTTTCGTTGATACAGCCGATATCAATGCTGGGGATGTAATACTTTCTTTTGACCTAAAGCGTTGCTAGTAGTTGCTTTTAGCTATTCTGGGGATAGATGGTGATACACTGCACCAAATTTCAAATTTAGTGGTCTTCAATGAGTGGTGGGTCTAAATTCCCCACTCATTGAATCTACCGAATGTATTCTTCTTTAAAATTACAAATTTCTATTGATGGAGAGTAAGTTATGTTGAGATTAAGTAATGCACGTAATTTTTTCATATTAATGTGCTTGTTTTTGTCCTATTGTTATGATGCCAATTCATCTAGCGCTGCTGCTCCAATAAACAACCAGCCAAAATTTTCGGTTAATAAGGGATGTAATATAAGTTTCAATCCGCAAATAAGTCAGTTTACACTTCGCTCTCCTATAACTGTAAAGGGGCAATCGTCAAGGGCTAGATGTATCATTAGAATTGATACCTCTAATACTCAAAAGCAATTTAGGCTCGTGCCTTTAGCTGTAAAAGGTGTAGTAAAGAAAGCAACAGCACGAGTAGCTATCACATCATTTTTACTTGGGGATAAAGCAACACCATATCAAATAACATATGGAAATGCTAGAAATTTTGATTTGACCAAGCAAATACTTCCAACTAACTACACAACTACAGGAAAAAGTGTTTTAGGCGTTAATTTAGTATTAACAACAACCGGAGGAGAATTAGTGTTGACAGATTTCAAGTTTGCAGTTCAACAAAAATAATAAGCTCAATTTTGAGCGATGCTCCCCAATTCTGATGACGTTGCGTTTGCAATCAAGGTGCTGTCACTATTGGCAAAGGCAGCGATAACTGCAAAGTCAGTATCCTTATGGAATTCAGTAATGATATAGGACTCATATCTGATTTTTGAACTATATTTTAGATAAAACCCTTATAAAACGGGCTTTTCAGTCTCAAAATGTTTTCAAAAATCAAATCGGAGTCCTATATCAGTACCTTGTTTAAGTTATTATAGTGACAACTCCATACGTAAGTTTTAATTCCAATTGCGGCGGAAATGAAAGAAGCCTTCTAAAAACTCTTGCAAAGCAATATTGCTATTTAACCTCTGCTTACTCCACTCTCTTGCAGTTCGTTCCAGAAGTTCTGAGAAACTGGGATAGGCAGGAGATAAATTTGCTAAATGTTTGACTTTTATTTTTTGTGATATTGCCAAGGCAATCAAATTAATTAATTCTCCAGCTTCTGCCCCCAATATCGAAGCTCCCAAAATTTCCCCATTGCGTAGCACAATTAATTTACACATACCAGTGGTTTCATCCCGAAGTTGGGCTGCTGCTACTGTTTTAAAATACTGTCGCAAAACTAAAACTTCATCTCGACGAAATTGGCGTTTTGCCTGTGCCTCTGTCAAACCCACTTGTGCCAGCATCGGCGCAGAAAATATTGCCCAAGGAATTGAGGAATAATTTACTCGTAATCTAGGGAAAAATAGTGCATTGTTTAAAGCAATTTTTGCTTCATAATTAGCAACATTGGCAAAGTCGTAACCACCAATTACATCACCACAAGCATAAATGCGGTGGTTAGTGGTTTGCAGTTTATCATTCACCACTAAGCTATGACGATGCCATTTCACACCTACTGCTGCCAGATTTAGAGATTCAAGATTCGGCTGTTGTCCAGTCGCCACTAAAATTTCATCAGTTTCAATCGCCTTATCTCCTGCTTGAATCCACTTTTTATTTTCAATTAGCCTCACCTGAGTTACTGGTTTTTCGGTGAGGACGCGCACACCTTCTACTTCCAACTGTGCCTGAAGCAATATGGCTATCTCAGGATCTAAATATGGAAGAACATAAGGATGCTTGACTACCAGCGTCACACTGCAACCAAACCTTGCTAAAGTTTGAGCAATTTCAATGCTTTGGGGAATTCCACCGATAATGACCCAATTTTTGGGTAATGTCGTTCCCTGGAAAGATTGCCAAATATTAGAGAGGGTTAGATAGCCAGTGGTTTGCAATCCTTCAATCTCTGGAATTTCTGGACGCGAACCACTAGCTAGCAAATAAGTACGGGCGCGTAGTAGGCGATTGTTAACGGCAAAAGCCAATTGGGGTGAAGATTGAAATTGACCACTGCCAACGATCGCATCGACTCCCTGCGCGGCTAGAATGGCTGGGGAATGCTGTTCTTGGAGATTTGAAGCGACGCATTGAGCATACAGCATCGCTTCTTGCCATGCCATAGATATATGGCATTCTTCTGAAGTATCAGTGTGTGTGGCATGAATACCAAAACCAACCGCATCCTTCAACTTCTGCGCTAGTTTACCAATTTCGGTAAGAGCATGGTGATGAGTAAACCCGTAGTCTACTTTGGGTTGTACCAGGGCAACTGTAGCACGTAGTTGGGTTGCAGCAAGTGCAGCATAGTATCCAGCAAGACTGCCGCCAATAATTACAACATCGTAGTCAATTGTCATTTGTCATTTGTCATTTGTCATTGGGCATTGGGTATGAGAATGAAAGATTACCTCATCTCCCTTACTCCCCACTCACTGCCCACTCAGCACTGAGTTTAGCGCTGTTAGTAAGCGTTGGTTATCGGATTCTTCACGTACAGCAACCCGGAAAAAGCGATCGCCTAGTTCTTTAAAACTAAGGCAATCGCGGATTAAAATCTGGTGATACTTGAGTAATTGTTGCTGTAACTGGGAAGTAGATTCTTGGGACTCAACCAGTAAAAAGTTAGCAGCACTTGCTTGGGGTTGCAATCCTGGGATTTTAGCTAAACCCTGAAATAGTTGGTTTCGTGCAGGTGGTAGCCATGCCCAGGTTTGTTGCTGAAACTCCGTATCTTGGAGTGCTGCAATTGCCGCCGCTGCCGCTAGTGTGTTTACAGGCCAAGGATCGCGCCATAGCTGCCATTTAGCTAGGCAGTCAGGGTGTGCGATCGCATATCCCAATCGCAGTCCTGGGAGACTGTAAAATTTGGTCAGCGATCGCAATACTACTAAATTCGGATATTCCTGCACCACCGGAATCAGGCTTTGTTCCTCATTGGGCGGCACAAAATCCATAAATGCTTCATCCACCACAACTAAAGCAAATTGCTCCAGGTAGGGCAAAATAGACTCCCGTGAAAATAGCTTTCCGCTTGGGTTATGGGGGTTATTTAGCAATAGTCCATAGTGAGTGCTGAGTGCTAAGTGCTGAGTGCTGAGTAAAACTAGTAACTCAGCACTCGACACTCGTCGCTCAGAACTAATCAGGGGACACTCCAGCACTTTAGCGTTGTACGCTGCCAAGGTTCGGTAGTAATCGCCAAAGGCTGGAGTGATTAAAATTGTTGCGGCTAATTGAGCTAATTCCCTACCGATTAAAGTGAGTAATTCTGCGGAGCCGTTACCCGGCAGAATCCACTCAGACGGCAATTGATGGAAGTGACTGAGAGCTAGTCTCAGTTCACTATAGTTTGGGTCTGGATAGTGCTTAAGATTACCAATTTGGGACTTGATAGCAGCGATCGCGCTGTTTGGAGGACCCAACGGGCTGATGCTAGCAGAAAAATCCAGAATAGCATCAGGGGGACAGCCAGCCAGTGCTGCTGCCCAGGCTAAATTTCCCCCGTGTGCAGGTTGCCGCATTAAAAAAGGGTTCCCGAAGACAGAACCTATGCTTTTGGGGGTGCTACCTTTTCTCTAAACAGTTTTCCTGCGGAGAAGGCAGGAACCCTCGTCGCTGGAATTTCCATTTTTTCATTTGTTTTCGGGTTGCGACCTTCACGAGCTTTACGTTCCCGTGATTCAAATGAGCCAAATCCCACCAATGTAACCTTATCACCAGAGGAAACCGCTTCAATAATTGTTTCCAAAGCGGCAGTTAAGACTGCATCCGCTTGTTTCTTGGTAACACTAGCCTTTTCAGCTACGGCATCAACTAATTCACCTTTGTTCATGTCAAACTCCTGAAGGTTTATTTGAAATTTCAGTACGGATGCATAATAATACATTTGTACTGAAATATTTGCTTGCGGAAATACAAAAATCATCCTTTGGGAGTATTTTTACTCAAAACGGCTGTACATCCCATCGGCTCGACTTTTCAATGAATCATTCTAAGGTGTTGTAGCCTGATGTGGATAGATGAAACCATTAATTTATATAGATTTCAGGATTTTTTGTAATTTTAGGGTACTTGTTTCACTAAAAACCACCCCAAAAGTAGGAAAAAATACCTAGTAAATCCCGCAATTGCAAAGAAAACAGGGGAGGGGGGAGGGGGGAGATGGTCAATGTTTGTTGGCATTCATTACCGATGTTGAAGAGTTATTGCTGAAATTAACCAATTTTTATGGAGATTGAAGGCTCAGATTCCCGATTTCTCTAAAAAATCAGGGATTTTGCTCAGTTTTTATGTCTTCTGAAAAATCCAACGCAAAATTTAACCCTCTAGCAAGCTTTTTGAGTCAAGAAGGGGTAAAAATTAAAGCTTTTCCCTACAAGGCTATCCATTAGTCACATCTTTCTTAACATCACATCTTTCTTAACATTTGTGGTGGCGATGCCTACGGCGGTAAACTACGCTGCGACAACTTCTTCTGGCGCGTTGGTTACACATAGCTTTGACCTAGTATTATGACGAACCCAGGCACTCAACAAACCCTTGCAAGAATAAATGCTGAAAGCCCCTGAGTATGTGGCTGTTGAATATCCGCGCATTCATGCCGAGTGAGTCAATCCCTAGCAGAAATTTTTTGTTGCACCCAAGCCCGAAAAGCACGGGTAGTAGCAATTTCCCCATTCTTTTTAGCTTCTTGAATAAACCGAGGAATCTCCTTCACCGACACAGACGCAAAAGTAGGGCTGGTTTGAACTTCTGAATATTGTCCACCTGCAAGCGTGTAAACTCTCAGCACACTGCCGTTATAACGCCAAAATTCAGGGACTCCCATCGCAGCATAAAGCTTAAGCTTGTCTATTGCAGACCGGGAATATTCCACCTCTAGCACAAGGTCAGGGGGTGGGTCGATAGCTATATCAATATTTTCTTTATCTCGAACTAGCGCTTCATTTTGGATATAATAGCTACTATCTGGCTCGGCTCCCCGCTGCAAATCATCCCGCGTTAAAGTTAGCGAACCAGCGCGTTTAATTTCCCAGCCCAACTCTTCGCACAATACACCAACAAAAACCTCTATTAAGCGATTTGAGTTCTCGTGCGGCATTTGTGGGATCATAATTTCTAAGGTTCGATTGTCATAAGCCAGTCGGGAGTTTCGCTCTGAACCCATTTCAGCCAGCATGGTTTTAAATGTTTGCCAGCTAATGTTTTGGAGTAAAACCCTATTTTCTGCGGGTGTTGTTATTGCCACCATAGTTCAATTCTTTGCAACAAACCTTTTTCCAGTACTGTATCCTTACACCGAACTTTTACCAAATTCGTTGTATATTGAGTACAAAATCAGGTAAAACACTTTCGCCGGAAATAGTTTGAGGAAATTTTAAAACTTCTACATTTTGTCCTAGACGATAAATTTCTACTTCCTGCTTTTTTCGGTTAATCAACCAACCTAGACGACAACCATTTTCGATATACTCTTGCATCTTGTTCTGAGTTTTTTTCAAGCTGTCATTAGGTGAGAGGATCTCGATGACAAAATCAGGACATAGGGGAATAAATTTTTCTTTTTGTTCTTTAGTCAAAGCATCCCAACGAAATTTTTTTACCCAAGAAACATCTGGAGAACGGTCAGCACCGGATGGTAAAGTAAATCCAGTTGATGAATCAAAAACTTCGCCCAATTGATTTTGGTCGTTCCAGAACCATATTTGAGCGTTAATAATAGAATTAGTTTTTCCCGTTTCCCCTCCCGTAGGTGGCATTATAATCAAGTCTCCTTGGGCATTGCGTTCTAATTTTAAATCGGGGTTTTCTTCACACAATTGATAAAACTGCTCTCTTGTCAGTTTAATTACAGAATTGAGGTTTAATGTAAGTGCTGTCATAAGAGTATTTCCCTTTTTATTAGATGAGTGGGCTACAAATCTATATCCATATATTTCAAGGGCTTTCTCGGCAATTATACCAACACCATCTGTTGCGCTGAGTAACACCCCAGAATTAATATAATGCGATGTGCAACTTATTCTTAAAACCCCACTTCTATTCCTCTCCCCGAAACGGAGAGAGGCTTTGATTCTTGCTCCCCTTCCCTGGTAGGGAAGGGGTTGGGGGTTAGGTTTGAGAGTAAAGTTGCACATAGCGTAATATAAGTTATTTTCATTCTTCTCTACCCTGTAGTCCACCTCTGCGACTGGCTAGTTATTTTTCAATTTCATCTTAATCTAATAAATGTTTACCAGAAGCAACAATCTTAGTGCGAATTTGCTGCAAACGTTCGCTCAATGGGATTTTATTTGCAAAGTTTTTCAAACCAAGAAATTCAACAAAATCTAAAACTTCTACTTGCTTGTCTTATGGAAGAGAACGTCACTTTGTTAATAACTCTTGTTCTGAACTCATTAGTATTTACCCACTACTGTTACTTCTATTGTGAGTGGGTATTTTTATTGTAGAATGACGTTTAAATTTAATCCTACTTGTGAACAAGAAGATCCCCAACTTCTTTAAGAAGTTGGGGATCTGAGCCTTTAGCAGAGGTGACTCACCTACTGATTCATTATCTTTAATTACCTGCCAGGAACCTTTAACCCCCGACGCTCAAGGATTTGTCGCACCTCTGGGCTGGGCGCATAGTTATAACCGTAGGCAGAATTCTCTGTGTCATCCATAATCTGAGGTGTAAGCAACACAATCACTTCTTTGCGTTGATTATCTTTATTTGTTCTTCTAAATAATGCTCCAATCAGTGGAAGATCGCCCAAAATAGGAATCTTGGAAACAGTTGTTCGGTCTTCATCTTGAATGATGCCACTAAGAATAAGTGTTTGCCCATCTCGCAGGCGAACCAAACCAGAATTTAAAGAGCGTTCTGATACTAGAAATATTGTTTGGCTGCCGTCTCCTACAACAATCTCTTCTGAAGACTGCGGTGCTTTGATAACAGGTGCCACAGACAGAGAAACAAAACCATTGTCATCAATCCGCTCAATTTTGACACCCAAAGTTAATCCCACCTCCGCTTTCTCGGTAGTAATTGTTTGTGTAGCAATATCATCACCACGAGTTATTTCGTTCTTAACATTTCCTATTACCTCTTGGGTCAGCTTGACATTAGCTGTTTGACCTTCTTGGACAATTAAGGTTGGGTCAGTCAAAATTTTGGCATTGCGATTTTGCACCTGAGCCGTCAAATTAGCAATAAAACGTCTGGGGAAAGAGCTTAAACCGTTAAAGTTTAAGTTTGCTGAACCGTTACTATTGGAAAAATAAGTGTTGTCAACACCAAAGGAAAAGCTGGTATTTAGGTCATCGATTTTATTGAGGTTAACATCAATAATCTTGACGTTAACTGCTACTTGGCGGCGACGAATATCAAGCTGAGTTAGTTGAGCCATTGCAATTTCAATGAGTCTAGGCGGGCCAATTAAGGTAAGGGAATTGGTGCGCTCATCTCCTAATGCCTGTAAACCTCTAAGTAATGGGGTAGAGTCTTCGTAATCAACACGTTGAGTTTCAACTCTGCTTTCTATGGTCGTCTGAGTTTGGGTGATGGGAGCAATTCCAGTACCTACAGGTACGGCATTAACACTAGTAACTTGTCGTTCGCGGCTGACGGCACTTTCTGCTCCCAAGCCGACCAAAAAGTTCAGGGCGACTCCTACTGTCACCTGATTGAGTCGCAGGTTACGCATAACCATGTCACGGGTCGCATTAGGTAGTTTCGGTCCAACGAAAACTGTACGATTACTGCGGTTAGCTTCTAAACCACTCAAACGCAAGACGTAGTTAAACACATCTTGTACTGGCTCGTTTTCTATATCTAAAGAGATGGTTTGAGAAGTTGCTTGTGCAGCAGCACCTTGCTGTCCTCCACCACCTTGCTCACCTCCGATATAAGCCAGGTTCAAATTAGCAGCACGGGCAAGTAATGATAAAACCTCACGTACTGGCGCATCTCGTAGTACTAGGCGGGGTACACGTTCCTGAGTTCCTAAGTCAATGGTGCTAGGAGACGCATCGGTAGCAGAAATAGCAATATCTCCCACAGGTGGAGCAACGGCTCTGGGTAAGAAAGGTGGAGCCTGACTCAGAGGTTTACCTGGCCCAGCAGCTTGTGCAGGTTGTCCGTCAATAGTGACTTCCGGGTTGGGAACGAGAACATCTGGCTTTTGACCAGGTTGGGCCGGAGTTGTAACAGGTGGTGCTGTGGATGTTGGGGCTGTTGGCGTTGGCGCTGATGCTGTAGTGCCTGTTGAAGGGCTAAAGCTGAGTGTAATTCCATTTGGCGATCGCACCACAGGTTGACTGCCAGGTGCATTGTTGCTGCCAGTTACCGTCACCCGAACACTATTAGCATCAAGCTGATTAACCTCGACAGATGCAATTCCTGGTGCTGGGTTATCTTGACGAAAGCTATTACCTTGTGGTAATCGTAATTGAGTGTTGATAACATCAGCGACTAAAGCCTTGCCTCTTTTTGTAGTGAAAACTTGGGGGCGTGACCCAGAAGAAGTTTTCAAAGCAACGCTAATTCCACCATTAACGGGATTTAGCTTGACATCAGTAACTTGACTAATTTGTGCCCAAACTGGTTGAGCCGCCAAAAATACAAAAGCGGCAGTACCTAAAATAAAACTATTACCGTGAAGCTGTTTCACAGTTCATTCCTCACCTTATAAAACCCTGTTTACATACAATTTTGAGTAGGCGATTAGAAACCGCACGCCAATTGCTTATGGGGAAACCCCATTGGTGCTAACCTCTTCCTGTGGGAGAAGACCGCGCTTTGACTACACGAGACTTTCCCACCTACCCTGCGGGAACGTCAACGGCGAACGTGAGTTTCAAAACCCTCAATTTTTCCTTAGTCTGCGGCAAGGGTTTATCTACGCTTGTGTAGCCGCGAATTCTATATTCGTCCTAGCTCTAATTTGACTACTTTTTCGCAGCAGCTTTAGCTGCTGCGGCTATTTCTTCTGGACTAAGTGGCATCAATACCTGTAACTGGAATGATGTATTAATCGCTGCTGGACCAACCCGCATCGGCGTTTTGTCTAATGGGGATCTTGACTCTGCTGGAGCCAAAGTTGCTTGATAATCTTTAACTATTAACAAAGGCTGTAACCGCTCGATGTTACGAATTATCGATTGTGTTTGTTCATAAGTTGCAGTAATCTCGGCATTGATACTACTGCGTTGCAGCTTGCCGTCAACCTGTAGTCCTAGACTTCCATCGACAATTGGTTCTGGTTTTTGGGAAATTGGCACAAATTTCTTCAGTTTGGCTCTTACTGCATTAATAGAAGTTGGAGTATTGCCAGACTCAATTAAGCGGTTCAAATCCAATAGCAATGTATCTAAGGTTTTTTCGTTAGCAAATAAACTTAAAACCTGAACTTTTTGCTGCTTTGCCTGTGCTAGTTCGTCTTTAACTTTGTCAATCTGTTTGATATTGGCTTTTTTTTGCTCAATTTGCGCTTGCAGTTCAGTGCTTTTGGCTTGCTGCTGCTGATAGCTTTCCCAAGCTGGCATCAGCAGGTTTAACACTATATAAGCTGCTCCCGCTAAACCAACTACCCCCACCAAGATTCCAATAATTTTTGGTGTGAAAGCAATACCAAATACCACAGGTGAGGCTGGCGCTGCCTGATCGAATTCCCCAGCTTGTTCGGCAAAATTTAAATCATCACTCAGCGTCATTTTGAAATGACTCCTGTTTGTTGCATATTACGAATTCGAGTTACTAACCCCACTGTGCCTTTTTTTTCTAACTCTCGAATTAATTCCGACGCTGGAACGTCGTTCATGCTCGATTGAATAGTGTATTTAACTACTTGAGGTGGCTTAATTATTACATCAGTAGAAGATTGACTCGCACTTGCTGTTAAGGGAGCCTCTACTAACGTTGCTGTCAGAATTCTGGTTTCTGCGGACTTCAAAAACTGAGACTGTTGTAAACTCAATAAGAAATCATTGACATCATTAAAAGAACGAGCCAATCCGTTAATTTCTAATCCCCCTGCGGGATTATTTGGTGGCTGACCTGCCGCTACCGCAATGGGTGGGATTTGCTTGATGTTCTCGATTTGCACTGCGCTTGGGATGCGATCGCGCAAATCTTGCAGCATGGCTGACCAAGGACGAATCTGGTCAAATACAGTTACTAAAGCTTGGGTTTCCCCTTTAATTGCATTTGTCTCGGCTTTGATTTTGTTCAGATTTCCTATTTCTGTATCTAACCTCTTGCTTTCTTGATCTAGTTGTGCAATCTGACCATCTAATTCAACAATCTTCCCTTGTAACAACCACCAACCAACTCCCAATAAAGCTGGAAGACCTACACCTACTGCAACTCCCACATACAGTAGTGTTAAATCCCCTGTAGGAAATTTGAGGTTTATTCCTCCCTTTCTCTCAGGCTTTTTCTGGTATGCTGGGCGGTCTTTAAGAAAGTTAACATCTAGGCTGTACATTTTATTACACCTCCCGCATTCCTAGACCAAGTACGATCGCCAAACCAGAGCGTTGTACCTGTGGATATTTATCAGTGTCCACTTCCAAAGACAAAGACCCGATTGGATCTATTTGGGTAGTTGGCAAACTCAATCGTTGGGTAAAAAATTCATCTAGCTGTTGAAGTCCACCTCCTGGCCCAGCTAATAAAATCTGCGCTACCTCCAAATTTTCACTTTGATTTAGGTAAAAATCGATGGAGCGGCGCAGTTCATCCGTTAGTTCTCCCAAGACTCTTAATATGGCAGCCATGCCAGGATCGAGTTCGGTAACGCCAGTTTTCCCGCCATCTATGGGAGTTGCAGGAATAACCATTCCGTGTAACATTTCCATATTTCGTGATGTAGGTAAGCTCATTGCCCTTGCTAAGGCAGTTTGCATTTGATAAGTCCCGATTGGGACTGTGCGTGAAAATTGCGGTACTCCGTTAACGATGATGGCAATTTCTGTACTGTCGAACTCGATATCAACTAATACTGCTGCTTCTTGCGGCCCAAATTGTCGTAGTTGTTCGCGAATAGTCCGAATTAGAGCAAAACTGTTAATTTCTAAAACATCAATTTGTAATCCTGCTTGCTCAAATGTACTTATATAGGTATCCGTTATCTCTTTGCGGGTGGCAACTAGGAGTACGTGTACTTTTTCAATGCCATCTTCATCTACAAAATACCCAAGTTTCTGATAATCTACATCAGCCTCTTCACGAGGATAGGGTAAATACAAACCTGCTTCATGGTTTAGCACCATTTCTCGCAGTTCTTTATCATCTAACTCTGCTGGCACTGGTATAATCCGAACGATAGAATCTCGTCCTGGTACACCAGTAGCAACATGAGAAGTTTTGATTTTGCTCTCAGCTAGCGCCTGCTGGATTAATTGCGCCATTGCTGGCGGGTCGTTGATTTGACCATCAGTAACTATCCCTTCTGGAACTGCTACCGATGTATAGATTTCTAGTTTCAAGCCTTGACCCTGCTTGCGTAGCTGAACAACATTCACCCGTTCGGGAGCAAGTTCAATGCCTACCCCTTTTTTCGATTTGCCAAACAGACTATTGAAGCTTTTTACCACAGTTGTGCCCGCTGGACTACTAAATTGAAATATTTAAATTAGTTGCAGTAAAGGCGTTATATATTACGTCTTTACGGGTAATTTATTTAGCCTATAATCTCAACAATTCTGTCTAAGCTTTTCACACTGATCAAGCGTAAAAATACTGGGAAAATGATTCAATTGCGAAAATTTAAACAACTTGTTGCTTTGGTAGTGCTTGGCTTATTAACCAGTTGGATTGTAAGTTGCAGCACAGGTAATGTTAATACAAGTACAAAACAAGCTACTTCAGGAGTGGGAACTGTTGAGTTTTGGACAATGCAACTCCAACCTCAATTTACCGACTACTTCAAAAGCCTAATTGCGAATTTTGAATCGCAAAATCCAGGTATAAAGATTAACTGGGTTGATGTACCTTGGGCGGCAATGGAGAACAAAATATTAACAGCTGTCTCCGCAAAAACGCCACCTGATGTAGTCAACTTAAATCCGGGTTTTGCTTCTCAACTTGCCGGACGAAATGCCTGGTTAAATTTAGATGCGAAAGTCCCAAATGATGTACGTTCCTCCTATCTGCCGAATATCTGGAAAGCAAGCACGCTTAATGGTAAGAGTTTTGGGATTCCCTGGTATCTCACCACACGGTTAACCATTTATAACACTGATTTATTAAAACAGGCAGGTATCAATAAAGTCCCTGCAACCTACGCAGAATTGGCACAAGCCGCGCAACAAATTAAAGACAAGACGGGTAAATATGCCTTTTTTGTGACTTTCGTACCGCAAGATTCCGGTGAAGTGCTGGAATCGTTCGTGCAAATGGGAGTCACTTTAATAGATGCTGAGGGGAAAGCGGCGTTTAATTCGGCACAAGGAAAAGCCACGTTTCAGTATTGGGTAGACTTGTATAAAAAAGGTTTGCTTCCTAAAGAGGCTTTAACCCAAGGACATCGCCATGCGATCGATTTATACCAATCTGGAGAGACTGCGTTTCTAGCTTCTGGGCCAGAGTTCTTGAAAACGATCGCTAATAATGCCCCAAAAATTGCTCAAGCTTCAGAAATAGCGCCTCAACTCACTGGTGACACAGGTAAGAAAAATGTTGCGGTAATGAACATAGTTATTCCCCGCGATAGCAAACAACCAGATGGCGCTGTGAAATTTGCTTTATTTGTCACCAATGACGAAAATCAGTTAGCCTTTGCTAAAGCTGCAAATGTTCTACCTTCTACAATCAAAGCATTATCTGATACTTACTTTAAAGATGTTCCAGCTAATGCTTCAACAGTAGAAAAGGCGCGGGTTATCACTGCCCAACAACTGCAACAGGCAGAAATATTAACTCCTACTTTGAAGGATTCCAACAAACTGCAAAAGGCTGTTTACGAAAACTTGCAAGCAGCAATGTTAGGCGAGAAAACTGTAGATAAAGCCGTAGAAGATGCGGCGCAGGAGTGGAACAGTACTAGGAGTTAGGAGACAAACGAAAAATAGCTAAATATAGTATCTGTAGGGTGTGTTATCGCATAGCGTAACGCACCAAAGCCTTTGGACGGTGCGTTATGCCTTTGGCTAACGCACCCTACGTATATTTCTGGTGTAAAAAATAGAGGGCGGTATAAGCTATGGGACAAAGAGCAAATCTGATTCTTGTCGAAAGCGGTAAGTACCAGTTGTTCTACAACCATTGGTGCGCTAATACAATATATCGCGATTTGTTTTGGGGCGTGGAACACGCCGTCGAGTTTATTCGAGCGCAGGAGGAAGTTGACGAATCGGGTTGGCTTGACGAGGTGTGGGCGGAAGGCGGCGCGGTGGTCGATCTTGACAAGCGAGTTTTTCTGATTTTTGCAGGAGAGGACATTGCCTGTGACGTTCAATTGCGCCGAATGTATCTCGACGTTTTGCGCTCTGTCTGGCAGGGGTGGCAAGTGCGATGGGCTTACGAGGGAATTGCCGACATGGCGGACTACGTTGGCTTCCCGCGCGAAAATGTTTTAGTTGAAGTAGAAAGCGAAGACGTTTTGCGATTCGAGGTGTTGCAACAGCAACACCTCGGCTGGATGGACACGGTGGCAAGCATTGTTACCGAAGACAAGGCGGTAAAGTTGTTTATGCTTTGCGACTATACGGAAGACTATCTCTACTATGGAAGTCCGTTGCTTGCGGCGATTCGTGAATATCAAGGCTTAGACGATATAATAATTGCCGACGGCGACCCATTTCCCCGCGGCGGGTTTCATCTTGATGTCATGGCAAGAACGCTCGAGTTTTGGGTAGCGCCAAGCATACCCGACATTGAAAACCGCGTGCGGCGAAAGTGGCAAGGTTGGAGCGTGCAGTCACATCGCGACCGATTCGAGTTTCAGGCGGAGCGAACAAGCGGGCGACTGCGGTTTCCCACCGGATTTGAACGCGACTTGAAAACGGAAATCGAAATGATGCTGTTGGGCGAGATGGCAATAAGCGAAACTGAATTGATTTTACAAATGGTTCAAGCTCGCTTAGAGGAAGGGCAAAAGGTCAAGGTAAACCCGTGGATAATGGCGGACGTTCGCCTTGACGTGGATTTAATGCAGCGGCAAGAGATTTTGAACCGGGCGTTCGAGGCGTTGTCGCAGAAACAAAAGAACTAATGACTGGACTTTAGAGAGTCATTTTGTGCCTCAACAGCGATGCCTGCATACTCATCCTCAGCAGGCAGTAAAACTACCCGCAGCTTCATTCCAAGAGTGAGGATTTTTCTTCTATTGGGACTTAAATTACTTGTGTAAATGATGATACACCAACACCTGCCTTAAGCCGCTTCTCTACATTCGCGTAGCGTGTCGCAGACAGACGCAAACGCGAGTGCGTCTACATGAATTGCCGCTACAGCTTGTAGTTTTGCCTAAATCCTGTAGGCGCATCTTCAAAAATAAATGGTATTAGTATCTCAACTTTGAACCTTTCCAACAAATACCTTACATATATAAGAAAGGCTTAAGTAATTGCAGGAAATGTATAATCCTTTACTGCAATTACTTTAACCTTTGTAACAAATACTCTTACATATATAAGAAAGATTTAAGCAATTGCAACAATCATTGTAGTGAACTTATAGATATAGCTGTTGCTAAAAAATCGCCTACTAAATAAAGGGAACCACACACAATTATTAAATCGTTTGTGGTGGTGGTTGAGGTTGCGGCTTCTAGTGCTGTGAATAAATCTGGATGGATTTGGCGATCGCTTAATTCGGGACAGAGGCTGTAAGCTAGGTTTGATAAGTAGTCTAGGTCAGCAGAAGTTCTACCGGCCCAAGGTTCTACTGGTATTGGCACTAAATAAAGGCGATCGCCTGGTCGCAGTAATGCGGTAAAAATATCACTATGATCCTTATCGGCAAACATTCCCATAACCCAATTTGCGGGTTTGGGGTTAACTGCGTTTAAGCTATCAACATACTGGCGGAGAACTTGGGCGGCGGCGGTATTATGAGCGCCATCAAGTAATAGTTTATGGTTTTTCCAAGTAGTCCATTGCATCCGCCCTGGCCATTTAGTTTTGGCCATGCCGTTAATTATGGCTTCTTCTGAAATCTGCCAACCCTGTTGTTGAAGAATTTCTAAAGCTGCTAAAGCCAAAGCTGAATTAGTTAACTGAATTTGTCCCGCTAACGGCAATGGATATTTAATTAATTTTGAATTTTGAATTGTTTCATACTCTGCCCATCCTGTAGCGATTTCACGGGCAGGTTGAGGCGTAAAAATTGGGCATTGTAATTCTAAGGCACGCGATCGTACCACTTTCTCTGCCTCTGGTGGTAATGGTCCAACCACAACGGGACATCCAGGTTTAAGAATACCTGCTTTTTCTCTAGCAATGTCAGCGACGGTAGGGCCAAGTTGTTGCCAGTGTTCCCGGCTAATGGAAGTAATGAGTGTAACTAAAGGTTCTAAGCAGACATTGGTAGCATCTAACCGCCCTCCCAGTCCGACTTCTACTACAGCCACATCAATTCGCTGCTGGGCAAAATATAACCAAGCAGCCGCCGTAATTACTTCAAACTGGGTTGCCGATTCGTCACCAGCACGAATAACCACTTGGACTTTTTCTAATAATTGGCTTAATTCCTCTGAGGAAATTGGCTGTTCATTCAGACAAATACGTTCCGTCCAATCAACTAAATGGGGGGAAATGTAGCGTCCTGTACGATAACCAGCCTCAGTGAGTACCGAGGAAAGATAGGCACACACTGAACCTTTGCCATTAGTGCCAGCAACATGAATTACCGGAACTTGGTGATGAGGATTGCCGAGATTTGTCAATAGATTGACAATGCGATCGAGTCCCAGATGGACACCAAAGCGTTGCAGGGGTTGTATTACAGAATCGATATCCAAGGAATGGGAGCGGGGAGTGGGGAGTGGGGAGTGGAAAGCAGGGGAGCAGGGGAGCAGGGGAGCAGGGGAGAAGTTGCAGTCTTTTGCCTCTGCTCCCTGCTCGCTACCTCTGTGGCTCCTGTTACCCAATTCCCAATGGCATTAATCGATATGAATGAAACCGACTGTCTCCATAGACAGAAACAGCCGATTGAAGAGTGATGATATTAAGCCTAAATTAGGCTTCCCGATCCAAAAAGCCTTGAATTTGTCTTAAAGCCGCAGCGCCAATATTAAACACTGCCCAGCTAGCGGCAATAACAACTGGTGCTAAAACGATCGCTATACGGTAATCGATATCCATATCTAGAACCCCTCTCTTAAGTAGAAATTAAAGTTTTGTCAACTGCTCTCATTTTTATTTTTAGCTGAAGTGGGCAATTTTTCCAAATACAAATGTAAAGAATGTTTAAATTATGGGGTATTGAGTATTGGGTATTGGGGATAAGAGGCAGAGTTGCAAAGGGGCAGAGGGGAAAAACTTACTACAACTTCTCTTCTCCTCTGCTCACCACTCCCCACTCTCTAAGCCTTGCCAAAACCAATATCAGTACTCTTACCAGCATGAACTAAAGCTAACTTTTGGTAACGTTTAGCGTGTTCAATCAGTTCTGCGGCTTCAACGTCTGTTACTTGGCGTAACACTTTACTTGGAATACCGACAACTAGAGACAAAGGCGGTACATTTTTAGTTACCACTGCGCCAGCACCAATAATGCTACCAGTACCTACTCGTACCCCATCTAAAATCACTGCGCCAATGCCAATCAAGCTTCCACGCTCGATGTAAGCAGAATGTACGACAGCGCGATGTCCTACGGTAACATGATCTTCTAAGATTGTTGGAAAACCAGCATCACCATGTAAAATTGCACCATCTTGAATATTGGTGCATTCGCCAATTTCAATCCGTTCTACATCTCCCCTTACCACTGCGCCATACCAAATGCTCACTCCTGTTGCTATATTTACTGAACCCATAACAACAGCATTGGATGCAATGAAGGCAGCTTGAGAAAAATCAGGAGATGTCCAGTAAGAAGCGGTAGACACGATAGAATATGAATATGGTACCCAGGAACACTGGAAAAACTCCAACCTTTGAGGCTGGTTGCACAACCAGGATATCACAGCGTCAAGCCTCTACGCTGAGGAAAACACTAGTGAATAATGTTCCTGCCGCAACACCGTGTTTATGCAGCAGTGAGCAAGTAACCCAAAGTGGTTGAGCCGAAGTGTATAATCCGACCCACTAGTGCTGGTGAAGACAAAATTATGTTTGTACGCACTTCATGATGAATCCAGGTTTGCAGTACCCGATGTTTGGGCCGGAAATACAGTGTCCCCATTGTCGCCAGACTATTCCGGCGTTGACACTAACAGATACCTATTTGTGTCCTCGTCATGGCGCGTTTGAAGCTAATCCTAAAAATGGAGAGTTAATCCATTTGCAATCGGGGCGTCATTGGCGGAGGTGGAATAATGAATGGTATAGACAACATACTCATCCTGATGGTATTCGCTTTGAAATTCACGAAGCATTAGACAAGCTCTATACCCAAGGTTTTCGAGCAACACGAGTAATTATTGCTCGACGCTATCAGGAATTGATGAGTGGCTACTTAGAACGCAGCACGCCTTGGCGTTCTGGACAACCAGAAGCTACTGCGGCGCGTTTGTACGGTTTACCCGTGGAGTTTAGCCCTGATAGCTCAGATGATGCCTGTTGGGAAGTGATTAATTTTGACTTGGAAAAAGAGCCTGGTGTCCCTGTACGCTACCCTTATTTCAGGTTGTTTGAGTAATGGTCAATAATTAGTGCTGAGTGCTGAGTTCTGAGTTCTGAGGGAGAAGAAGTTTTAATTGCACTCAATTAAAAAGTTTTTAATCCTTAGGGTTTAAGTGTAAAGTCCTACTCAACACTCGTTACTCAGCACTCAACACCACTGTCTTATGCACCACGCTTCTATTCGGACTGCGAATATTCATCGAGCGATCGCTTTCTACGAACTTCTAGGGTTTACAATCTCAGAACGCTTTACCACAGGCTACACCTTAGCTTGCTGGATGGAAGGATTGGGCGGCAGAATTGAACTGATCCAAATTCCCGAACCAAAACCAGCCCCAGACGCGTTTGCTGACGAACATTATGTAGGGTATTATCATCTCTCGTTCGATTTAACTGAGATGACACCAGATTTACCTAGTTGGTTGACAAATTTACAAGAACGTGTACTCTTAGCGACTGAGAGTCAAACCGAAGGATTACAACCGTTGAAGGTGCTTTTAGAACCAACACAACAGCAAATAGGCGATCGCATTTACGAAGTGGCTTTCATTGCCGATACCGATGGCTTACCTCTGGAATTCATTCGGGTTTTAGCAAAACTCCCGTAATTTAGCTTTTTTATGACCTTTGTTGTTAATATATTGTTTTTCTGTATTGTTACTGAAGTCACAGATTTTTTTGCCAGATTAAAGTGTAGTCACTCATGAAAATAATTATGTAACTTAATTTACAGATAAATCTGCTAAATACATGTATGGATTTTCCAAATTTTATTCTAAGTTTTATAAATATCCCTTGCCGTTATTACTTTTAAGTTTATGGCTAGTAGCTGTTTTTTTGTTGAGCGATCGACCTGCTCATAGCCAACATACAGCCACATCTAATAAAGAAAAATATCAGTCAAGCTTGTTAGCAAAAAGAATAATGCCCTCAACACTGACAGAAAATGTCCGTAAGACAGTGCTGGAGAATGGTCTAACTGTCCTCACAAAGGAAGTGCATACTGCGCCAGTGGTGACGGTGCAGGCTTGGTATAAAGTCGGATCACGCAACGAAGAACCGGGCGTGAATGGCATTGCCCACCAATTGGAACACATGATGTTTAAAGGTACAAAAAATCGTCCGATTCAATTTGGACGTTTGTTTAGTGCTTTAGGTAGTGATTCCAATGCTTTCACCAGCTATGACCAAACTGCATATTACGGTACTGTGGAACGAAACAAGCTGAAAGCGCTCTTGGTGTTGGAAGCAGACAGAATGCGAAATTCCCAGATTGAGCCGGAGCAATTAGCCAGTGAAAAGCGGGTAGTAATTTCCGAGTTGCAGGGTTACGAAAATAGTCCAGAATATCGCCTCAATCGCGCTGTCATGAAAGCGGTGTTTCCCAATCATGCTTATGGGTTGCCAGTAGGTGGCACTAAAGCTGATGTCGAAAAGTTTGAAGTTGAGCAGGTAGAAAAATATTACCGCAATTTTTACAGTCCTGATAATGCTGTCTTAGTGATTGTTGGAGATTTTCAAACAGCAAATACTCTCGAAACAATTAAAGAAGTATTTGGCAAATTACCCAGGCAGGAGGCAGGAGTTATTTCTCCCTCATCTCTATCACTCAACACTCAGCACTCAACACTCAACACTCAACACTCAACACTCAGCACTCAGCACTCAGCATTCAACACTCCCATCGTATTGCGAGAACCGGGAGCAGGGCGACTGTTACAAGTTGTGTATCCGCTACCTGATGCAAATCAACCAGATGTCCCGGCGCTGGATGTGATGGATTACATCTTGACAGAGGGACGGAATTCTAGACTTTATCAGGCATTGGTGGAATCAGGTTTAGCGAGTGAAGTTACAGCATCCGTCACCAGTTTACGAGAATCTGGCTGGTATGAGTTGTTGGTAACGGCTGGAGCTAAACAAGATTTGAAAAAAATTGACTCAATGTTGAGTAGTGCGATCGCCAATGTAGCAGAAAAAGGTGTGACATCTGAGGAAGTAGAACGAGCCAAAACTCAATTAGCAGCAGATGTAATTTTGAGTAACCGTGATATCACCTCTCAAGCAATGCGATTGGGTACTGATGAGACAACTGTTGGTGATTATCGCTACACAGATCGCTATTTGGCAGCTGTTCGTTTGGTGAAGCCGACGGATGTCGTTGCTGTGATTAACAAATACCTGACAAAAGAAGCGCGGACAGTTGGGTTTTTTGAACCAACCCAGAAGCGGATAACAGAAGTTGCTGACAAACCACACTCAGCCCAAACTACAGAAAATTTCTCTCCTGGCGCACCTGTGCTTTTTTCTGAGGTGATGAAATACTTACCACCTGTGGATTTGGCTACAGATGCGATTGCCCAAGTCTTACCGCAGGAATTTAAATTGACTAACGGATTGCGGATATTGCTGTTACCAGATCGGAGTACTCCCACCGTTACCTTGAGCGGTTATATTCAAGCTGGGACAGAATTTGATCCAGAGAAGAAAGCTGGATTGGCTGCTTTTGTGGCAGATAATTTGCTAAATGGCACTAAGAGCAAGGATGTTTTAACTATTGCTAAAGTTTTAGGAGAACGAGGGGCAAGTCTAGACTTTCAAACCTACCGCGAAGGTGTGCATATCGAAGGTGATAGTTTAGCAGATGATTTGCCGATACTCCTGGAGATATTGGCAGATGTTGTGAAAAATAGTACCTTTCCAGCCAAAGAGTTAGAACTGCATCGCCAGCAAACTTTAACTGATTTGCAACAGGAATTAGATGAGCCATCAGAAGTAGCCAGAAGAGTATTTGTTCAGTCAATTTATCCGAAAAAACACCCCTTACATACCTTCCCCACAGAGGAGAGTTTACAGCAGATTCAGCGCCAGGATGTGATTGATTTCAAAACTAAACATTATCGCCCAGATACAACAGTGCTAGCGCTGGTGGGAGATTTCGATCTAGACAAAGTGCGATCGCTGATTAAAAATAAGTTTGGAGACTGGGAAGTTAGCGGTCAAGCACCGACATTAAAATATCCTCCGGTGGCAATGCCACAGAAAATCGTCAGTGTCAACCCAGTTTTACCAGATAAAGCCCAAGCTGTAACTTATATGGGTTACACAGGCATTAACCGTTACGATCCTCGATTTCATTCAGCCTTAGTATTAAACCAGATATTGGGAGGCGATACCCTATCTAGTAGACTAGGTGCAGAAGTGCGCGATCGCCAAGGTTTGAGCTATGGAATTTATAGCTCCTTCCAAGCTCTTAAGAATGTAGGGACATTTTTGATCGAGATGCAGACTAGTCCTGAAGATAGCAGTAAAGCGATCGCTAGTACCCGCCAAATGCTACAGCAAATCCATCAACAAGGTGTCACAGCACTAGAAGTAGAAACAGCTAAACGCACCCTCATCAGCAGCTACAACGTTTCCCTGGCAAACCCAGAGGAATTAACAGATAGAATTCTGATGAATGAGGTGTACGGACTAGATAAAGTAGAATTGCACTCCTTCACTGATAAAATCCAGAAAGTCACCCTTACTCAAGTTAATCAAGCGGCTCGTGAGTTACTCCACCCAGATCAAATCGTAGTCGTTACTGCTGGGCCATCTGTGTTAGCAGAGAAAAGTATTAGATAGAGATAGGCACTGGGCATGGATAATATAAAGAATAGGTAAAGTGGTTTTCCCCGCTACCTATTAATTGTTATTGCTCATTAGCATTGCCTTTTGAGAATTAGTGATGAAAATTTATAACTATTTTTACGAAATTGTAATTAAATCCCTTAGTTTTACACTTCCTACTTGGGTACAAATATTACGGCGTAACTACGTAATATTAACGTTACTTCTAGCTCTAAATTTCATCGCTGCTACTCCAGCAATGGCGGCGAATAAGTCTTTTGATTTGCTCAAGCAACCAGCTACAGAAATTACAGTTAGCTTGGGTAATGCGGCTAACGAACTCAAATTTGAGCCAAATCATTTGGAATTTGAGGTTGGCAAACGCTATCAACTCCGGCTTACTAATCCTAGCCAACTGAAGCACTATTTTACTGCTAAAGATTTTGCCGATGGCATCTGGACACAAAAAGTTGAAGCAGGCAAAGTAGAGATCAAAGGAGCCATTCACGAACTGGAACTTAAGCCCGGTGCTGAAGCCGAATGGGTATTTGTGCCCTTGAAATCTGGTACTTATGGCTTACGTTGTACAATACCAGGACATACAGAAGCAGGTATGATTGGAGAAATTGCCATCAATAATTAAAAATTAAAGATAATTGAGTTAAATTCTCTGCGTAGCTCTGCGCTTACCTTTGCGCCCTTCTGCGTTTAAATTTCAACCCTCATTTTAAACAAAACTGTACTAACTCTCATAGTGCGTTCTGAAAAATAGCTTAGGGCGTTTTTGATTCAAGTCCAACACATAAGGAGTATGCCAATATGTTATTCTATATACATTAGCGTCAAAAATAGAAGAATCCCTATCAGGGATTAAAATAACTTAAATTATAGATATTATTTCTCAATTAATCTAGAGAAAGCATTGATACTTCAGCGTCACAGCCACCAGTAATTATTAATTTCCCATGAACATTTTCAGTAACTTACTTTCTCAAGCGACTCAACCTGCACCTGCGAAAAAACAGCGCCGAGGAATTGAAATTAAATCGCCGCGTGAAATTGAAATCATGCGGCAATCATCGGCAATTGTCGCAACTGTCCTAAAAGAAATTTCCGAGCTAGTAAAGCCAGGAATGACAACAGCTGATTTGGATGCTTATGCAGAAAAGCGCATCCGCGAAATGGGTGCAACACCGAGTTTTAAAGGATATCACGGTTTTCCAGGTTCTATTTGCTCCAGTATTAATAATGAAGCAGTACATGGCATTCCTAGCCCCAAGAAAGTGATTCGCGTCGGGGATGTATTAAAAGTAGATACGGGTGCTTATTACCAAGGCTTTCATGGTGATTCTTGCATTTCAATTGCTGTCGGTGAAGTGACAGAAGAAGCGGCTAAATTAATTCGTGTAGCAGAAGAAGCTTTATATAAAGGCATTGAGCAAGTAAAGGCTGGTGTATACCTGCTTGACTTAGCTGGAGCAATTGAAGATCATGTGAAATCTAACGGCTTTAGTATAGTTGAAGAGTTTACTGGACACGGTGTCGGTCGTAACCTGCATGAAGAACCTTCAGTATTCAACTACCGTACTCGTGAGATGCCAAATGTTAAACTTCGAGCGGGGATGACGCTGGCAATTGAGCCAATTTTAAACGCAGGTTCTAGACACACGCGGACATTATCTGACCGTTGGACAGCAGTCACTATGGATAATTCTTTGTCTGCTCAGTTTGAGCATACAGTTTTGGTGACAGAGACTGGTTATGAGATTTTAACTGACCGTTCTAAGCTGTAATTGTCAGTTGTAATTATCTGTTGTTGAGAGAGGTAAAGCGTTGAAAGAGGGCGATTTACCTCTTTACTTTTTTAACGCAATTTGTAAAATATTCAATACCTACTATATAGTAATCCTATCTAATTTTTCACAAATGATTTAGGAATGCTGACTAGTCACCGCATAATTAGTTTTATAAATAGAAAGCATCTCTTTAGCTTGGACAGAGACAGACGTACTCTCTGGAATAGCTTCTAACAAATTAATTGCTTGCTGCCATTTATCTTGTGCTTGCTTTCGACTTAGTTGTGAATGAGGTGAATTTTGAACAAATAAATTAGCTTCTGTTGCTAGCTTGTGAGCTAATTCTAAGTTTCCTAAAGCTTTCTTTTCAATTATGACTCTTTGGCTGATAGATTTATAGTTAATTTGATAGTAAGCTAATTTCTTCTTTGCCCGGTCATATAGTGATGTTTTAGCAGGAATTTTATCTAACAAAATTATTGCCTGATACCATTTAGTTTCTGCTTGTTGCCAAACCTTTAGAGGATGCGGTGGCTTTTGAACCAGAGAAGCAGCTTCCATGCCAAGTTTTTGAGCAGATTTAAAGTTGGCGATCGCTCTGCCATCGTCTACGACGAACGCATTTGTTTCTTGAGTTAAACTTAGATTTTGCTCTCTAATTTTCAAACCAGCAAAAGTTAAGATTAATAAACTTGAAGCGATAATCAAAGCTGAACGTATTATTTTTGGTGTTGAAAACTTTGGTACTATTCCTACTTCCTGGCTACTACTTTCCTGTTCAATCTTTTCCAGGGCTTGTTCTCCCTGTTGAGTTAAAGTATTAGCCTGAATAATTAAAGCAGCAATTTGCTCTTGGAAATAATCACAATCATTGAGAATGTCTGTCAGTTCTTGAAATTTTCTCTCACTCGATATGATTAATTCGTGGTCATCGTCTAACCACTCTAAAGCGAAACCAGATTTACCATAAAAAGCGGAGACACCTAATAAAATATTTAATAGATTGCGACTATTTTTAATAGTATCAAAAATATAATTTAGTTTTTGCTGTAATTGTAATAGTTGTTTTTGAGAATCGCTATTTTTTTCAATTTGATGTTTTAAAATATTAGAGTTAGCCAAGGATAAGTTAATTTGTAAGCTGTCATTCAAGGTTTGAAATTCATTGGATATACTTAAATTAATAATATTAGAATTTAGTTGATTTACTAATTGAATATCACTAAGAATATCAGCGGCTATTGCTTGCAAAAAATAACCCCATTCAATCCAATCATCAAGTTTTGATTGTAAATCAGTTAATAAAATTTTAGTTTCTGAGTTTCCAAACTTTTCTGCGATCGCTGGATCGACTAATCCCAGATTAGGTATAAATAAAGTAGCTGCTGCGCTCAATCTAGGAAGTGTAGCAATCGCAGAATTATTGATATGCTCAAATCTCAATTCCTGAGCAATTAATTTTTTAATATTCCGTAGCTGTTCCTGAGCATTATTGATTAGGATAATTTGTTCCATGATTTGGTTAGAATCGCCCAGAGTCAGTTTTAAACTCTGAATTAGTGTTGGCAATTCACTAACAAGTATTTCTAGGTTAGCCATAAATACCCCTTGGGGATTTGTCGAAAGTTTATGCGGAACAATTAAAATGGCTTGAGTAAGAATACAACCACGCCTATTGCATCTGAGCATCCTAAACAAGTCACAAATCTTAGGAGCTATAAAATGTATAGTTCCCGGAAATCCTGCTAAAGTAACAATTTCAGTTTAAAAATCCCAGAGAAAGAGAAAATTACCCATTCACTAACCTATGAATGAAGTTGATTTAGCATTTACCCCAGCATTAGAGTTGGCGCAATTAATTCGTCGCCGGGAAATATCACCGTTAGAGTTGGTAGAAATATATTTAGAACGGATTGGGCAATTAAATCCCCAATTAGGAAGTTATTTTACAGTGACGGCAGAATTAGCGATCGCAGATGCCAAAGCCAAAACAGAATTATTGACAACTACCTCAGAACTACCGCCATTTTTTGGCGTGCCGATTTCCATTAAAGACCTCAATGCTGTAGCAGGTGTTACCTGTACTTATGGAAATCCGGCATTACTGAACAATATCTCTAACTATGATGATGGGGTTGTAACGCGGATTAAGCAAGCTGGATTTACTATTCTCGGTAAAACAGCTACTTCCGAATTAGGTTCTTTTCCCTACAGTGAGCCTATGGGTTTTCCCCCAGCGAGAAATCCGTGGAATTTAGAATACACCCCTGGCGGTTCCAGTGGTGGCGCAGCGGCGGCGGTAGCAGCGGGACTGTGTGCGATCGCTCAAGGTTCTGATGGCGGTGGTTCAATTCGGGGGCCTGCGGCTTGTTGTGGTTTGGTGGGGCTTAAACCATCCAGAGGCAGAGTGAGTAAAGCACCCGTAGGCGAACGCCTCGCTGGAATTGCCGTCAACGGGCCAATCGCCCGGACTGTTGCCGATGCTGCTGCCGTTTTGGATGCCATGTCTGGTTACATGACAGGCGATCCTTACTGGTTGCCAGATCCCGAACCATCATTTCTCGCCGCAACTGGGACAAAACTTGGTGCTTTGCGAATTGCCTTTGACACTAGTATTTCTCCTTTGGGAGAAGCTGACGCCAACTGTCAGCAAGGTGTCCGCCAAACAGTCCAGTTATTAGAACAACTTGGCCACCACGTTGAACAAAAATCCCCAGATTTTAGCGGTTTAGTTGAACCATTTCAAATCGTTTGGCAAGCTGGAGTAGCCGCATCGGGACTTCCTGCTGAAGCTTTGCAGCCATTGAATCGCTGGCTATTTGCACGCACAGGTTCTGTTGGAGAATACCTGCAAGCAGTTTCCCAAATGCAGGTAGTGGCACGTCAAATTGTGGCATTTTTCGATACCGTGGATGTGCTGATATTGCCAGTTTATCTACATTCACCTATCCACGTTGGGGAATGGGCTTCGCTCAGTCCAGAAGAGACATTCCAAAATATTATTGAGTGGGTTGCCCCTTGTCCGCCTGCGAATGCAACTGGACAACCTGCGATCGCCATTCCTGTCGGCTTTGATAGTAAGGGTTTACCCATCAGTGTCCAGCTAATTGGTAAACCTGCCGCTGAAGCCACAATCATCAGCCTAGCAGCACAATTAGAAGCGGCTAACCCTTGGATTCATCATCGTCCAGCCTTGGCAATATCGGGCTAATCATGCAGGCATCTCTGGAACAACTTTCGCAAATTATTGTGTTTGCGGGTTTAAAAACGGCAGAGAAGATCGGTTTGCAACCTTACACCCAGGTGCAGCACCATCGTAAAGGAGAAATTATTCTCCATGAAGGCGATCGCTTACCAGCAAAGCTCTACGCTGTTGTCAGTGGATCAATTCAAGTTACCAAAACAGCAACAACGGGGAAAGAAACAATTCTCCGTGCCTTAGCTGCTGGGGAAATTTTTGCGGCTCCTGCTTTGTTAGGAAATGGAATTTCTCCAGCAACTGTCACTGCTGAATCTGATTGTGAAATCCTCACTGTAGAGCGAGATGCTTTATTAAAAGCTATTGGCGAAAATCCTGAAATTGCCTTACGAATGCTGATGGTTTTTAACAGTCGGATTCAGCAATTACATGAAACAGTCCACGGATTAGTTTCTGAGAGAGCTATTGTTCGCCTTGCGAGATTGATTCAATATTTTGCTGCTGAATCTGGAACTGAATCTAGTCCACAAGGCGAGTGCTTAAAAGTCAAATTATCTTATTATCGGATGGCTCGAAGTAGCGGCATTACTTACGAAGAATGCGTGCGATTAATTAAAAGTCTCAAGTCAGTAATTGTCTATCATCGTGGTGGAACAATTACTATAGTTGATACTGAGAAATTAGATGCGATCGCATCTGGAGATATAGATTAGTCAGGGCGCACAGATGTACGCCCCTACACGTGGGGGACAGCAATTCAGACTGCTACAGCGACTCTATCTTGTTCGCGTGCAGCAACAACTAAAACTAGACATAGAGCTGCGATCGCTTTTTGCCATTCCTGCTGAACTTGCGCGTCTTCGACACCTTCAAACATTCCTATCAAGCGGGGAATAGAAGCTTCTAAAGCCGGACGAGGTACTGGACGGTGCAACTCAACCAAATGAGTTAGACTTTCTTGATTATGAAGAAAACCAATTACCCATGTTGTTGTGTGATCAGGACTATCAGGAACCCGCTTAACTCCCAACTCATTTTTTAGCCAGTTGTAAAAAGGTGGTAATTCCTTAGCTAAAACTCCTCCTGCTGTGGGTAAAGTTTCCTTAAGTAAACTGGTATCTAAGCTGTTTAATTCTTGTTGTAATCCAGGCGAATTTAGAACTTTAGTTAGAGGTTGTGATAGTATTTCTTCCAACTGAGCTTCAGAGAAATTTAAATTTTGAGCAAAAGTTAAAATTAGCGATCGCATTTTTTTAGACTCCATAATTAACTAATTTTTATCTGTGACTTTCTCAGAAAGTGTGAGCAAAAATGTCAAATTTTCTTCCGCTTTTAAGGCATGAGGTGCGTTAGCAGGCATAAAGACAAAAATCCCATGTTCCAGTTGAATATCTTCTCCAGATAAAGTGAGTATACCTCTGCCTTCAATTACATTAATGGTGGCATTCCGAATAGAGGTATGCTCACAAATATCAGTGTTAGCTGCGAGACAAAATAAAGTGTATTGACAAGCATTATCTTTCAGCAGTACTTTACTGAGAACTCCCGCACTGGGATATTGAATTTGTTCTCGTAGTTGAGTAATAAAAAATGGGTTAGTTATGATTTTGGTCATAGTATTTTGGGATGATAAACCGTAAGCAAGGCTGATAATCCTTCAAGGATTATCACTATTTTTCAGGAAATGGTTTTAGTGAATAAATTATGTTACTGAGCAACAGCACACGAAATGATGTAGCCTAATTCGTGTTGGTATTTATGAAAAACTTGGTGAATTTCTAAAACTCGGTTGCGGATATCTCTTTGCGTCAAGACATTCCAGAAGATTCGAGTTGTGTTAAAAAAACCTTCATCTTGAAATATCCGCCCTAAATTCAGTAAATTCATTGAGTCAGTTTGGCATTTCTGTATTTGCAATCCTGCTGTTGCAAAAGCCGTAATCCAGTTGGATTGTGAAAGTGGTGTAGAATTAACTCGAATTACTCGTGCTAAGTCAGCATGAATTTGTTCTTCTTTATCACTGGCTAACAGTTCGTGGGAGAGAAATTTACCTCCCCGTTTGAGCCGATTATGAATTTCAGCTAAAATCTTGGTTTTTCCCAATGGGGATTGCATTGTGAGAATGGCTTCTGCCAATACATAATCAAACTTTCCTGAGATTGCCTCTAGGTTGAAAATATTACCTTCAATTATTTCGACTTGATTTTCTAACCCAGCAGCGCAGATATTAGCACGCGCACTAGCTACACTATCAGGATTTTTTTCAATGCCTACTACTTTCACATGGTAGCTTTTTGCTAAAGCGATCGCACTATATCCAAAGCTAGAACCTAGCTCTAAAACTGTCTCTCCAGGTTGAAAATTTGCCCACTGAAATAATTTCTCGGTGGCTATTCGTCCACCAGGACGTAAATATTTTTTACCCGCTGCTGCTAAGACTTCGTGCCCGTTAGCTGTTTGGAAATTGAGGATAGTATTGGTCATTTGTGCGACCCTCTGAACTTGTCTTATCCTCAATTTCTCAGTAATTTATGATATTGTCTTTGAGGTAGCTCATAGAAGCAGTATTAGAGGTTGTTTGAAAAGTAGTTTGTAATTTTAATCACATTATCACCCCCCTTAATTCACCCGATGCATTGGGGGGAAACAAGAAAAATCTGGTTCCCTCCCCTTTCTAAGGGGAGGGTTAGGGTGGGGTAAAAAATATTTGATACATCAATTATGACTTTTCAAACATCCTCTTAGTTTGCTTTCCATTCATGCTCAAGGAGCGCGTAAAGAAAGTTGTCATACCATTTGCCTTTGATTAACTCTTTTTCCCGCAGATGACCCTCACGACGCATACCAGTTTTTTCTAATACCCTTACAGAAGCAACATTCTCTGAAACACACCAAGACCAGATACGATGCATTCTCAATTCTTCAAAGCCGAATTTTAAAATTGCCTGTGCTGCTTCTGTTGCATAACCTTGTCCCCAATATTGAGTATTTAGTTCATAGCCGATATTTGCTTCCCGCATTTCCGGGTCATTTACACGGATACCACAATTGCCAATCAGACGATTTTCTTCTTTGAGGACAATAGCTAACTGAAACTTAGTCCGAGGTTGCTCTTTTTGCTGTTCGATAAACATCTGGAGAAATTCGCAAACATCTTTCTGTGTGCGTTGTGTCCAGTAACTATAACGCAAGTACAAAGGATTAGATTGATAAGTAAAAACCGCTTGCCAGTCTGCCTCTATAAAATCACGCATTAGCAAGCGGTGTGTTTCTAACATCATGTATTTCTTCTATGCGCTTAGTACAAGCAATCTAATAATTTTAACTTTTACATTTTGCACCTTGAGGAGTAGCATCGGGATAATAGGTAATGATCGCTTTTTCTTTACTTACAAAAACCGTAGTGAAAAACTTTCCCGTTTCTTTGTCACGTACATTATAAATACATGCTTCCTGATTATTACCTTGGAGTTTAAATATTTTGGTGGCATCTAAAAGCATTTCTTCGGCATTACTGAGATATCCATAGCCTTTAATAACATCTATTACTGTGCGATTTTTCTGTTTAATTACTACACCCATTGTATAAATTACATTAGGAATAACTTCCTCTCGTCCTTGATTATTTGGTAAACGTCCGCCTATGCCTTCATTTTGTAACTGTAAATATCTGCCGTAAAAATGCAAGCCACCAATATCTTTGGCGTTATATATTTCGCCACAAAATATATGTTCAAACCCCTGACGTTGGAACCAAATATTTGTTAAATCTTCAAGAAATTGTGCTTTATTCCTACGTCCAGGGCGCAGTTCACCGCCGCTAACTTGCTGAATTTTCTGCAAGACATCTGGGTAATAAGATAACAATTGTTTAAAATTATTAGGACTAACTCTTGTACCAATAGGGCCGCAAAGTTTTAGTACAGCCTTGTCAAAAGGATTGAGCAGCGGTGGAGGTGGCGTGATATCTACCTGTTGCCCTGCGGGAAAGCGAACAGGAACCGGGTTATCAACATTATCAAAAAACGGCAAAAGTTGCGTATTTGATTGAGCCTGAACCTTCACTGAATTTTGCCAGCAAAATGAGGAAACCAGTAGTAAAACAAACAAATTTATCATCTGCTTTGACCTATTGGTTAAAGAATTTGGCTGCATAAATTTTTAGATGAATTACTTATATGGCAATACTAGATCAAGTTTAATTTAAGGGATAGCATACTTTATAAAAAACCCGGTTTTTTTAATAAACCGGGTTGATAAAGTTTTTTAAAAGTCTGTTGGCTTGGAATTTTAAATTATTGATTACCCTGTCTTAAGCTAACTAAACGTGGCAGGTTAATTTTTGGCAACTTTCATTAAATCCACGTTATTTAATGGAATCATTAAGTTGCCCCATCAATTTTTTGCATTTCTTGATCAGATAGTTTCACATTGATAGCTTGTGCTGAGTCTTCAATGCTAAAGACCTTGCTAGCGCCAGGAATTGGCAAAATAACGGGCGATTTGGAACGCAACCACGCCAGAACGATATTGTACACTGATACGCCTTTTTCTTTAGCTAACTGAGCGATCGCAGGAATATCTTGCAAGCCCTGATGGCGGCGCCTACCACCAAAGGGACTCCAAGGTAAAAAAGTCAATCCTTGCTGTTCGCAATATTTCAATACGCCATCATTTTCTGGCTGTCGTTGCCAAGGGCTGTATTGATTCTGCACCGAGACAATATCCACCACATCCTGCGCCCGCTTAATTTGTTCAACGGAAAAGTTAGAAACTCCCACAAATCGAATCAAACCAGCCTCTACTGCTTCTTTAACTGGCGCAAGGGATTCTTCAATGGTGTAATTAGTATCGGGAGAATGGTATTGCCAAACATCGATGGGTTTAGCACCACCCAATGCTTCAAAACTGTCGCGAATTGTTTGGCGCAAATGTTCTGGGTTGCCGTTGCTTGTCCAGTTGCCATCGGGACGCATCAATCCGCCCTTGGTTGCCACAATGACTTGGTTAACATCGCCTTTGTAACTAGTAAGTGCTTTGTGAATTAATCTCTCGTTGTGGTGCTTATCTGACTCATCTTTGCAGTAAGAATCGGCAGTGTCAATAAATGTAATACCCAGATCCAAGGCACGATGAATAACTTGGATTGATTCCGATTCGGGAGGACGATTAGAAATTGACATGGGCATACCACCCAAACCGATCGCACTTACAAAGATACCAGTTTTTCCTAGTTGTTTGGTTTCCATGCTTCTAGCTATAGCTTTCTGCCCCAATTATCTACCAGTTAGTTATTCCTCATAAATCCTCCCTAGTACTTAGAATTGAGGATAAATGAATGTAATTCTTCTTTAAGCTAGGTGTGAGAATACCACATTATTTGACAAGCAACCGTCGTTTCCTCTAACTTCTACCTAATAATGATTACTAATATAAGATTTAGTATTTAATTTTATTCAAGTCATGTTTGATTGCAGTTTTGGTGAATTTAATTCTTGCTCAAGCTTGCCAATATTTAGATTTATTTGCCATCTTATGAGAGGAGAAATAATTGCGATCCAGTAGAGTAATTAATAATATTTACGCCCTGAAAACGGACGTAAATATCATTAATTAATTCTGTTGGCTAACTTATTTTCTCTAAATTTATTAGAAAACTT
This sequence comes from Nostoc sp. DedQUE09, assembly GCF_034530915.1. NCBI lineage: Bacteria > Bacillati > Cyanobacteriota > Cyanophyceae > Nostocales > Nostocaceae > Nostoc > Nostoc sp. DedQUE09. The sequence continues at coordinate 71,601 of NZ_JAVRCE010000022.1, read as the reverse complement.
AAAGATTTAATTAATAGCCCTCTATAGTATAACCAGCAGATTGAACCATCTGTTTAATTGACTCTTCAGAAGCCGCAGCATCTACAGTTACAGTTTTAGTATCAACGTTTACATCTATTTTGGCATCAGACTCCATAGTCAGAATAGATTTAGTAATTTTCTTGGCGCACTCATCACCTTTAATATCTGGAACTTTCAATTGAATTGCCATTACTTACCTCATTACGTAAACTAAAATTTACATTTAAGAAATATAATATCAATTTTAATAGTGAGCGCACATCTTACTTGAGTTAGGGAATTGAGTGTCACAGAAATAGAATAACTAATAGTTATATTTAAATCGTTATTGACAAAATATTTAGGCAGCAAAACCAAAATAAAATACCAAAATATATAAAATTTTTTATGAAAATGTACTTAGTACTACTAAGTTATAAAAAGCCGCTTGTTTAGTTTATTCTGAAGACTCCATCAGACATTAACTCTGTTTTTCTAGGCGTTGCTATTTGACGTAGTTGTTCTTATAGCACTGTCCAATCGTACAAGCGTCTATGCGTAATTCACAAAACCTTTTTATCTCTAGTTTTTAATTTATTGTATGCTTCAGATACTTTTGCCCAACATTTGGAGTACATATAGATTCAAAAAACAGCTATCTTGCGACATAAATATACTGTGGGTTCCCAACAAAGACTTTGAGCGACACAATTATGATAGGAGTGTTGGACACTGCTAATTTGGGTATTGACGATAGAGACTGCTTCACATTGCGAATGGGAACGATTCCTAAAATGTGCCATTAGTTAAAGCGCGATCGCTAGAAGTAACGAAAAAATTAGCATTTTTCGTTTGATTTATTTTCTAATCTCTACAATGAACTGTGACTCTCAAAGACTTGCTAATGCTTTTCTACAAGACGCTACGCGTAGCTTGTTTTCCCGTAGGGGTAAGCTCTCGGTGATTGCGCGACTTCAGGATGCTGAAGTCATTTTGCTCATAAACACAACCTAGTCAACTACAAATACCCACTTTGTCAGTTTGTCTAATTAAGATATGTTTGGTAAATAAAATAAGTAGCCTACATCATCGGCTGTTATTTCACACTTGACATAAAGCATTGTGAGTGCAAAACGTCTGCCAGAAACCATTGCCCATGTCAGAATTACCCGCCAATCCTGGCAACACGGCTTCCTAGAAGGCGAAGTGAATGCGGGTGAGTTTGAGTGGCATTTCCAGTGGCATTTTCGCCGGGGAGAACTTGCCGTCAAGCCTTCCCAAGGCCGCGCCTTAATCAAAGAACCCCTTGGTCGATTTTTGGAGCAACAAGATTATCAGCTAGAGCCTGGAGGAGACTACGCTTTTACGATTCGGGCGGAACTTTAAAAGTTAGGAGTTAGGAGTTAGAGTTAGGAGTTAACGATCTAAGTCCTCACTCCTGACTGCTTAGTGTTGATTCTGTGAGGCGATTTAAGTATCTTTCGATTAAGAGGATGGCAACAATGTCATCTATAGGTCTTGGTGGCTGCCGTAGACCCTGTGGCAATAGCTTTATTAGCCCTTTGGGCGGGAACATTTGCCAATAGCGATCGCGTGCTTCTAAGGTTGTGTAGCGTTCATCCACTAAAATAATACTCAGCGGTTCTGTCAATTCTTGATATAATTTCTGTCTCCACTGTTTGGCTGTAGTTTGGTCGCCCATGACCATCAAAGAGATCGGAAACTTTTGACGCAGTGTCTCAATGGTAGCGATCGCCTCTTTTGCTAACACAACTTCATGATAATACAGTTGCCGATCCAGTCCCATCACCGCTAAACCACACTTATCTCGACCTGGATCAAACCCCAAAATGACTGGTTGCGTTGCTGAAAATTCACGGAAATTCATAATTAATTAAATAAAAATTAGAAATGTACCCTTACAGGGATCTTGCTACGCATAGTATCTGCTAAATAAAAAATTCAGCTACAGCAACTATTTTGACTGCTGTTCAATATGTTTAAATCTTACTAATAACAGTGTGCAAATACTTTTTTAAGTACTAAAAATAATTTTTCCGTTAACTATTGCCACCAATTTTACTCTTAATGGCCCAGCTGTATAAGTGTCCTCTGCTGCGATCGCTTTGATCTCTAAGGGTTGATTATACTGTCTTAATTGGCTGACAAAGCGCAGAAAAGTCCCCTCTACTTGCACATTTTCGACAATTCCGGCATTACGGGCACGAAATTGGGAAGCAGAAATCAGTATTTCTAGCCGCTGCTGTAACTGATAAGATGTCATGGTTTTGGAATCAGCAGTAGTGGTGGCTAGCACCGCGCCTCCCGAAAAAACCAATTGATTCTGGGCTGTATCCGCGAAAAATTCTATCTGCTTTTCTCCTCTGACGTAATTACCAGCAGAGAAAATTCGCACGACGTATTCTTGACCATCGCCAATCTGCTTGCTCAATTGATCGACCCTATCCTGGGTCACGCGTAGCAGCTCTAAATTTGCCGGATTTGCACCAGGCTCGCTTAATTCCAGGTTGGCGTTGCGATTGGCTTCTTGTAAAAGTTGTACCACTGCCTGACGAGCAGCAGCAGGCTGAGTAACACGAATTACAGCAGCGGACAAAACTTGACCACGAACTAAGGCCAGCTTACCCAAACGCAGGTCGCGGTAGGACTGATAATATTTTTCCAGCCTGGCAACTTCCTGTTCTAGTTCCTCCTGTTGTGTTTCCAATTCTTTGAGGCGTGATTCCCGTTTGGCAATCACTTGCTCTCGTGCTGCAACTTCTACATTACGTTTTTGAATTAGTTGATCCAGTTGGGCAATTTTTTGATCGCGCTGTTTTATGGCTTCTTGACGGTTAGCAAGTTCGCGATCGCGTTTTTCAATTGCTGTTTTGGCTTCGTCAATGGCTTTTTTCGCTTCCGCATAGAGTCTTTGACGTTCTGTCTTCAATAGTTCAACTGCCGCCTGTAGTTCCTTTCTCTGGTTATAAACACTTTGTAATTCAGCTATGGCTTTTTGGTATTGAGTTACAACCCGATCTAGCTGACCTTGAGTGCGTTGGAGTTGAGTTTGAGTTTGGGCTTGTTGACTAATGGTGCGGTTCAACTGGGCTTGCGTTTGCCTCTGTTTAGCATTCGCCGCCTGCAAGGATTGATTAATTGCCTGTAAGTCCTGTTGTGCTTTTGCTTGGGCGATTCTTGCTTGATTTAGCTCGCCCTCTACCTGACTTTTCTGAGTTTCTGCGGTTTTTAGCTGTTCCCGTTTCTGTCGCAGGTCTGTTTGAATATCTTCTAACTCAAAGACTCCTTTGCGCAAGCCTTCGTCAGCAGCGAATAAAATCCCTAAAGTTGATGCGGAAATCAAACCACCAGTAAAAATTGTTACTAGTACAGCAGTGTTTTTCGGACGAAGCTTAAAAAGTGAGAGGCGGGCTTTGCCAACTCGTGTGCCGATGCGATCGCCCACGGTGGCAATTACGCCTCCCAGAATCAAAATTGCTGCGATGAGGATGTATCCGGTGGTCATCTTTAGCTACCGAAATCCTTCCAGATACAGCCTACTACTTTTAAGCATTGTCTGGAAAGAAGTGGGAATTGGCAATAGCTGAAATTATTCAATTTTAGATTTACCTCTAGCTATTAGTGTCATTTTTCAAAATAGAACACGCGCCGATTCCCCTTTCTCCAATTGTTTTTATGTGAACTGCCTACTTAAGGTAACAGGTTTATGTACAGTAATCTTCTTTTTGTGGATAGAAATCATCTTTTTCTCACGCAAATCTCCTAGTAGCCTAGTAACGGTAACACGAGTTGAACCAATTGCCTCTGCGATCGCTTGATGAGATAATTTCAAATCAATAGTGATCCCATCTGCACAAGGAACCCCAAAATCCCGGCAAAGAATTAGTAAAAAACTCACTAACCTAGAACCCATATCTCGGTGAGCAAGAGTTTCAATCATCATCTCTGTTTGTAAAATGCGCGAAGACAGACCTCGCAGCATTAACATTGATAATTCTGGATTTTCCTTGAGTGCTTGTTCCACTTGTTCAATTGGTGCTGACAGTAATTCCGCAGGCGTAAATGCAACCGCATGGTAAAACCGATCCGACTTATTTCCTGTCAGCAATGACAATACACCAAAAACACTATTTTCCCGCAGCAACGCTACCGTTATTTCCTCTCCTGCCTCGTACACCCTGGAAAGTTTAACAGCACCTTTCAAAAGAAAATAAACTCGTTCGGCAGGATCGCCAGGAAAAAAGATCGTTTTATTGCGTTCAAACGTTTCCACAACTGGCGGAAACGCCCCGGTCGCCATCTGACGAAAAACATTTGCTAGGGCTTTATCTTGTGTCACGATCATCTCCCTTCCCCTACCCAATGCCGGAAAAACAAAAACTGATTACCTAAGAATACACCCGAAAAATGAATAAAGCACCGTCAACCTTTTTGTACTTTCCTATACTCAAACTAATCTCTTCATAACTCTTTGTTTATAATGATACATAATTGTTGATCCTTTCAGCTACAACTTGTTGATAAGTAGTTCCAATAGCTGTATTCAAAAGGTTTTTTGAAGAACAAATAAAGATATCTTGAGAATATCTTTATAAAAAATCAAGATTTTTGTCACAGCAAACACCCTTATCAATATTCATTTTTGTCAATCCTGTATAAAACAAAGACTAAACGTGCCTCAGATTCTAGTATGCTCCTAATGATCGATCGCATTAACAATTTCTATGCTAAATCTGACTGGAAAAAATGCCCTTGTTACAGGTATTGCCAATAACCGCTCGATCGCCTGGGGGATAGCCCAACAGCTGCACCTCGCCGGAGCAAACCTGGGTATTACCTACCTGCCGGATGAACGCGGCAAGATGGAGAAAAAAGTCGCCGAGTTAGTAGAACCTCTTAAGCCCAGCTTATTTCTACCCTGTAATGTCCAAGATGACGAACAAATTAAATCTACCTTTGCGGCAATCCGCGAACAGTGGGGAAAGCTAGATATCCTCATCCATTGTCTAGCCTTTGCTAGCAAAGACGATTTAAGTGGAGATTTTAGCCAAACCTCTCGTTCTGGGTTCAACACCGCTTTAGAAATTAGTACCTACTCGCTGGTGCAATTAAGTGGTGCAGCGAAACCTTTGATGACAGAGGGAGGTAGTATCGTCACCCTGACATATTTAGGTGGTGTCAGAGCAATCCCCAACTACAATGTTATGGGAATTGCCAAGGCGGGGTTAGAAATGAGTGTGCGTTACCTAGCTGCTGAACTAGGGTCGCAAAATATCCGCGTGAATGCCATCTCCGCAGGCCCTATCCGCACTTTGGCATCTTCAGCAGTGGGTGGAATTTTGGATATGATTCATCATGTAGAAGAGGTAGCTCCCCTACGACGCACCGTCACTCAGCTAGAAGTAGGCAATGCTGCGGCTTTCTTGTGTAGTGATTTGTCCAGCGGCATTACCGGACAAATTCTCTATGTAGATGCAGGATATGAAATTATGGGAATGTGACGCGATAAAGTTAGGAGTTAGGAGTTATGAGTTATGAATTTTTAACTCCTAACTCCTAACTCTTAGCTCTTTCCACTCCCCATGCAAACAACCAATCGCCAAGTTAATTCAAACTACGATCGCTTAACCCAAACTCCTCGGATTGCCACTGTTCACCGCACCACTGGTGAAACTAATGTGCAAGTTACCATCAACCTAGATGGTAGAGGAACTTGCACAGCAGCAACAGGTATTCCGTTTTTGGATCACATGTTGCATCAAATTGCTTCCCACGGGCTGGTTGATATAGATGTCCAAGCCAAGGGAGACTGGGAAATTGACGACCATCACACCAATGAAGATGTAGGCATTACTTTAGGGCAAGCTTTTAACCAAGCATTAGGCGACAGAAAAGGCATTGTTCGCTTTGGTAATTTTCTTGCACCGCTAGATGAAGCCTTAGTTCAAGTAGCGCTAGACTTTTCTGGACGACCTCACCTCAGCTACGGCTTGCAAATTCCTACTCAGCGGGTAGGAACCTATGACACCCAACTGGTGCGAGAATTTTTTGTGGCTTTGGTAAACCATAGCCAGATGACACTGCATATTCGACAACTGGATGGCATTAATTCCCATCACATCATTGAAGCGACATTTAAAGCCTTTGCAAGAGCAACACGGCAGGCAGTGGAAATTGACCCCCGACGTGCTGGCTTAATTCCCAGTTCTAAGGGAGTTCTATGAAAAGAGTCAAATTGGGGATTGATCATTTGTCATTTGTCATTAGTCATTGGGAAAGAGGAGGCAGAAGGCAGAAGTTCTTTAATTTTGAATTTTGAATTTTGAATTTTGAATTGATTTCTCCCCTGCTCCCTTGCTTCTTCTCCAGTCCCCAATCCTCAGTTCCCGATAATTGACACACAGCTTGGTGATGGTTATTATCAGCCTACCGGGTAATTTTTAATTCATACCAAGCTGATAAATAGTGATTTAACCGAGATGAAGTCTGTTGCAGATGACCCTAATTCTCAACTTAATACGACAGACACTCCGCCAGTAGTCCTAACTTCTGAGTTGCGAAAAGTCTATCGCACTGGTTTTTGGCTAAATCAAAAAGTCGTATCTCTCAAAAACTGTTCTTTAACGGTTTACAGAGGCGAAACCTTTGGGTTGCTGGGGCCTAATGGTGCTGGTAAAACCACCCTTTTAAAATTATTGCTGGGAATTATTCATCCCACCTCTGGACGAGGATTATTGTTGGGTAAACCCATAGGCGATCGCAGTGTTAAGCAACATATCGGCTATCTACCAGAAAATCCTTATTTGTATGACTATCTCACTGGCTGGGAATTTTTGCAGCTAGCTGCTGGACTATTCCAAATTCCCCAGAGTGTCCAACGCCAACGCATTCCCCAACTGCTGGAATTAGTGGGTTTATCCCAAGCCGATGCCCGTAAAAAGCTGCTGCGTCGCTATTCCAAAGGAATGCTACAGCGTGTTGGTATGGCACAGGCACTAATTAATGAGCCAGATTTAGTTTTTCTGGATGAACCAATGTCTGGTCTTGATCCGGTGGGACGCTACCAAATGCGAGAAATTATTCTGGCCCTCAAAGCTGCTGGGAAGACGATTTTTTTCAACAGCCATATTCTTAGTGAAGTAGAACAGATTTGCGATCGCATTGCCATCCTCGCTCAAGGTGAACTAATTTGCTCTGGTTCGCTCAATGAACTCTTAGGCGGTAAAAACACATATCACGTCAAAGGTCAAGGTGGCGACTGGGAAATTCTCAAAAAATGGATACCCACCCTCATATTTGAGCCTGATGGTTCCTGGCACGGTACACTACAAGATGATTACTATGATTTTCTTGCCAGTCTTCGTCTCATGGAAGGTAAAATTATCGCCATGAACTTATCACGTCACTCCCTAGAAGAATTTTTTATTCAACAAATCCAAAGAAAAAACAACTTCTTGAATTAGTTTTGTTGCCAAATAGTAAATTGTCGACTGGGTTGAAGAACAAAACCCAAAATTCTGCTTTTTTGAGTTCTCTTCGCCCAACACAACCTAAAAAAATAAAATTTCGACATCTTTTCAAGGTTATTTGTATTTATTTAATGAACTTGTTCCTAATTTCAGTAGTCCCTTACTACTCATCGCAGATTTTAAATGTCATCAAATTAACTTTGACAATAAAAATTTATTAGTGACTACTTGATTGTTGGCTAATAGACAATTTATTGTAGAAACTGGGTTTATTTGCGTAAATCCTATATTTTTTGATATTACTCTATTCAAGCAACATTAACTTTAAGCTAACTTCACTAAAAATTTAACTTCAATAAACAAATTTCCTCCGGAAAATAACACTTTTCTAGGAAAATAAGAGTGTCGGGGAACTTGAATACTTAGGTATAGTCAAAATAAAAATGTTTAGACAGTACTTTATTGATCGTAGTTTCAGAGTCTTAGGTAAATATGCTTAACAAAAGTTTGTCTAAATTCTTAATTCAGCCAGCTGTAGGTATGGCTTTGTTAACTGCTGTCAATGCCGCTGTGTCATCTGCCAGTCTAGCTCAGGGACAACCATTACCCCCAACTACACAACCACCAACCACACAAACACTATTAGATACTAATTATTCATTAGGAGGCGGCGATCTCATCCGTGTAAATGTATTTGAAGTACCTGAATATACAGGTGAATACCAAATTCCCCCAGGTGGAGCAATCAACCTACCTTTAATTGGCAGTGTGTCGGTACTAGGGCTAACAACTGAACAAGCTTCTGACGAAATAGCTAGAAGATATGCTCGCTTCCTCAAACGCCCCTTAATCTCAGTCAATCTGTTATCCCCTCGTCCCATCAATATTTTCGTTGCTGGAGAGGTGACACGTCCTGGAGCTTACACTCTAAACTTGAGCGGAGGCGCCGGGAACAATCCAGGCGTACAATACCCCACTGTATTAGCTGCATTAACAACAGCGCAGGGAGTGACTTTAGCTGCGGATGTGACTCAAGTTCAATTACGGCGTAGAATAGGACGTTCTTCAGAGCAAGCTGTCACCCTCAATTTGAAAGAATTCATTCAAACAGGCAAGTTATCGCAGGATATTACTTTGCGGGATGGAGACACTATAGTTGTGCCAACAGCAACCAACTTCAACGTCGCAGAATCTCGCAATATATTTGCATCCAACTTTGCCGCCAGTCAAACGACACCCCGCACAGTAACAATTATTGGTGAAGTTAACCGTCCTGGTTCGTATCTTGTCACCCCAGCCAACGCAGATGCACAGGGGGGCACAACCACTAACAGTGGTACTACCACTCCTAATGGTTTACCAAATGTGACACGAGTTATTCAACTAGCTGGCGGAATTACAGCACAAGCTGATGTGCGTAATCTCAAGCTACGCCGACCTACAAGAACTGGCTCAGAACAATCTATAGATATTAATCTTTGGCAACTGTTACAGAGTGGTGATGCCAATCAAGACATCATTGTGCAAGACGGAGATACGATTGTTATTCCGACGGCAACTGAAATTATCCCCGCAGAAGCTACTCAATTAGCTACCACTACTTTGTCTCCTACACGGATTCAGGTTGGTGTGGTAGGCGAAGTTAAAAAACCAGGTCTAACAGACGTTCAGCCAAATAGTTCTTTAAATCAAGCTATACTTGCTGCTGGCGGATTTAATGATGCCAGAGCTAGTAGTAGTGCTGTTGATTTGATTCGCCTCAACCCTAATGGTTCTGTCACTAAACGTATAGTAAAAGTGGATTTCTCCGCTGGGATTAATGAGCAAACTAATCCCATACTCCGCAATAATGACGTTGTAGTAGTCAACCGATCTGGTTCAGCTAAGACTGGCGATACCGTCAACACCATAACTGGACCTCTAGGTGTTATTTTTAATCTTTTGAACTTATTTGGACTTTAGTTTAAGAGATAGATGCAAATTGGGGACGTTGGGCAACCCTCTTCGTCCCTAAAATTGCACTATCCTTTAATCAAAAGCAAGTTACACATGGGGGATGCTCCAAAAGGCATCGATTTTTCCAAATTGTGTTTTAGGGACTTGCAAAAAATAAATTATCCCAAATTATTTCTAGATTTCTCGCAGCCCAAGGCTTTGCGCCCCTACTACGGGATATTTTTTTACCTGGAAGTTTCTTATAGCGGCTTCATACTGGTAGGACAAGTCTGCTATAAATAGCTGTGATAGCCGCTCTCTTCTGATTTGCCAATGTTCTAAGCTATCTGACCACTTCTATATATCCGTCATTATAATAATTCTAAGTAATATTACTCATATAGAAATACTGGAAACTTTAAAACTCTTACTGTAGCTTCATAATGTGCATTGATAGGCTTTTGAAATCTTTATTGTAGTACTCGGATTTTTTATGATAATGAGAATATTTTAGAAAGCAGATTCCTTAAATACTAGTCTATAACCTATTTTTAGCCATTTAGTGATTATTATTATCATAAGAATTATTTAAGTAAATTAACTAATTGATGACAGATATACTATTTTAACCACAGATACCGCCTATACACAGTAGAATGATGTCGAATTGGAAATGACGCCATTTGTACGGTTGCTTGGTGTTCATGGCTAGGGTAACTCTGGATACTGATATTTTTGATTCAGTGATTTTATCGGATGTTTGCGATTTTTTGGAACACAAGCTCAAAAGGTGGTTCAGCCATATTTACGCGAAAATGCGCAGGTTTAAACCTATAAAACCGTGTATAAACTTACAAGTGGCAGTGATACGACCGTATCCAATACTGGGTTATTAACTAAGGCTAGAGTTACTAACCGTTAATGATTGAGTTTTTGCAACATACCCTATTTTTTCCCTATGATGATTCATGGTTTCGGTTTTCTCAGTTTGAGCGCATCTCTTGTACTTCCCTGGGCATTAACAGGTCTGGTTCAAGGACAGAAAATAACAGAGTCTTTATTTAAAGATGTTCCTCAGCCATCCACTATTCAGGAAATACCACTACCTAGCCGCAAGCTGATCAGTGGTATTTCAACTGCGACAACATACTATGTTAGTGGTAACGGAAACGACAGAAATAGCGGACTCTCTACTTCATCCGCTTTTAAGACACTTCAAAGGGCAGCAAATCTTACTAGTCCTGGCGACACGGTACTTATTATGAACGGGCAATACAAGAATGGACCCAAAAATGGGGCCGTACTAGCTATTAAACGTTCTGGAACTGCAAATGCATGGATTAAATATAAAGCATATCCTGGGCATTTTCCAAAAATTCAGCACAATACATGGAATGGTATCGTGATTGCAAATGGAGCTTCATATATCGAGATTAACGGGCTGGAGGTTATAGGGAACAATGCTAATATCACCCGTTCTTATGCGTTAAGTCAGAAATATAACAGATCAAATCCGCTTACTAACGGAAATTGCATAAGCATTGAGGGAGGAAACAAAGGCCGTTCTCATCACATAAATATTCTGAACAACAAAGTGCATGATTGTGGAGGAGCAGGTATCTCAGCAATCCAAGCTGATTATGTGAAAGTGGATAATAATACTGTTTTCAATAACTCTTGGTACACAGTTTATGGTTGCAGTGGCATTTCCATGCTTAATAATTGGAGTTCTGACAACAAACAGGGATACAAGATATTTGTAACCAATAACAGGAGCTACAACAATCGAATGTACGTTCCTTGGATTGATGCCGGAAGGATTACAGACGGTAATGGCATTATTGTGGATGTTTCAAAAGGATATAAAGGACGGATTTTAGTTGCGAACAATCTCACCTACAATAATGGCGGTTCAGGTATTCATGCCCATGATAGTCAACGTATCGATATTATCAACAACACGGCATATTTGAATCAGCAAAGTCCAGAAATTAAAAAAAAGGGAAAGGGCGAAATTTATGCAGGTTATTCGTCTGATGTCAAAATTTTCAATAACATTATGTATGCTTCCCCTGGTAATGCTGTGAATAGCAATATGAAAAATGTCAACGTCAGTTATAACTACAACGTTTATCCCCATAATTCGACGATCCATATGAAAGGATCTAATGATATGATTGGAGATCCGCAGTTTGTTAATGCATCAGCTCGTGACTTTAGATTGAAATCAACAAGTCCGGCAATTAATAGTGGTTTAAAGTGGAGTAGTTTAAAAACCGATTTTCAAGGCAATCCTCGTGTGTCCGGTTATGCACCCGATAGAGGAGCATACGAACATCGGTAGTAGTTAAAAGCATGGTATTGGGTTGTATGGTAAAGTTCTTATTTTATACAGGTTTTTTGTCTACAACCCAATTGTAAAGTGGAGAGGAAGAGCCACAAGGGAAAACAATACCCCATAGACTGACCGCAGAAACAAGCAGAATACAGATGCGGGAACTATGTGCGGCTACTGGAGAAATAGACCTGAAATATTTGGATGAATCAGGGTTTTGTGCATGGAGTTGCTTTCGAGGCGAGCAAAAACTCTAATAAATTCAATGAAACTGGAGTGGCAACACCTGAAGAAATCGGACTACCATCCAGAAAATTACAGCAGTTAGCGGTTTCATACACTACATCTAGAGACGTTACATGCAAAGTCTCTACAGGCTTTCGGGTTTTGTCTATGTACTTCATTTACCTGATATCTGCTGTATCTACATATCCTAATATAGCTTTTCCTATATTGGTAAAGATATACTTTATGCTATCTAAGATCGCTATATAATTAGAAGTCCGGTTAATTACTTATTATTTAAAACTTGTTGCGTCTTAGCGTCAGTCTTTATTAATAAATATTTATCCGGACTTGATGTAACTCCTAAAATAATTTTTTAGAAGCTTTATTTCTTCGCCAGTCCCTTAAACTCTTTTGTCAATTCTCTTGGTTTAAAATATTCGTGAGAATGATACCGATAACTACTAGATTCATTTTTATCAATGACTCCATTGACTACTAAACCTAGAACGTTGTAATTGGATCTCTCTAATACCTCTTGAGCAGCATTAGCACTGTTGGAATCAATTACTCCGGGTCGGGCTACTAACAAAATACCATCAGTCATTTGGCTTAAAGTCAAAGCATCGGCTGCCAAAAGCAGTGGAGGGGCATCAATAATTACAAAGTCATATTTGTACTGAGATGAGAAACTCTCAATGAGTGATGCCATCCGTTTTGAGTCAAGCAAAGCAAGTGGGTTGGGAGGCCTAACTCCAGCAGTTAAAACATCAAGGTTGTCCATTACCTTAGATACGGCAATGTCAAATTCAGCCTGGCCTACAAGAACTTCACTCAAACCAACTTCATTGGTTAGTTGCCAGAGATGATGCTGAGAAGGAATTCGCATATCTGCATCGATTAGTAAAACTTTACGTCCTAGTTGGGCGATCGCTGCTGCCAAATTAGCTGAAACCGTAGACTTGCCTTCTTTAGGAACTGCGCTAGTTATCACAATGGTTTTGAGCAAATTATCTGAACTTAAGAATTTCAGATTTGCTTGAATCATCCGGTACATTTCACTCGTTAAAGAGTAGGGAGTATCCCTGACGGCAACTATTTGAGATGTTGATTCTGTATTGGAATCACGGGAACGAAGCTTTTTAGCAGATAAAGGAACAATTCCTAGTAAAGTATATCCAAATACATCTCTAATTTCTTTAAGTGTTTTTAGAGATCTATCTCTCATAGCGAGAAAGAGTACTGTTGTAGTGGCAAAAAATAAACCAAACATGACTCCTAGCACCAAGACAATTATTTTTTTGCCTAATGTAGGATCTGTGGGCACTAAAGCCTGAGCAATAATTCGAGAACTAGGGCTATTTGTATTTTCAATTAACTGTAATTCCTGAACTTTTTTCAATAGAGTTTGATAGGTCGATTCTGCAACTTCAACTTTGCGTTCTAACTCTCGCTGGTTTTGTGCCAACTGGGGTATGAGTTTCACCCGCTGTTCATAGCTAGCACGGGAATTATATAGAGAGGAGAGTCTTTGAGTTAAGCCAAAACGTTGTATTTCTGATTGCAGAAAGTTTTGTATCAGGCTTTGTCTGAGTTCTCCAATCTGCAATAGGCTCTGGGGAACTTGTGTTTGATTGCCAATAGTCTGACCAACTTGCTGTTGCAGGAGAGATTTTAAATTGGCTTTTTTTGCTTCTAGGTTAATAATTATAGGGTTGTCATCTAGAAAACGGCTGCGCTCAACCGCTAACTGCCGATCAGTCTCTTGGAGTTGTGTAAGAATTCCCTGTATTGCTGGTGATTGACTTAGGGCACTCACAGCGATCGCTTCCTGAGAATTTAGCTCTACTTTCTGCCGCAGTTCATTGGTTTGGGCATTTACCTCATCCAGTTGAGCCTTGACAGTATTCATCTCATTGTCTAGATTTCCAATAGTCGCAACAGCTGACCTTGTCTCCTCGGATAAATCTGCAATCCGATGCTTTTGTTTAAATATACGTAGCGCTACTTCTGCATTATTAACAGCAGCTTGAGTTGTAGGAAGTTGCTTGGCCATAAACTGACGAGTCGCTCCTGCCTCAGAGCGATTTGTCAGAATATCATTTTCTAAATAAAACCTCATAACTGTGTTGACTACTGCCGCTGCTTCTTCAGGATCGTTACTGCTATAACTAATACGCAATACATCCGTCCCACCGATAATTTTTAGGTTCAGAGCTTTTTGTAGTTCTTTTACCTCCAGAGGTTCACCTTCCTTGTCTTTGAGTTGTAGTTTGTCTATTGTCCGTTGCAATAAAGCTGGGGAAGAAATAACTTCTATCTGACTGCTTATGGGATTTTGAGTTGCTACCAATGGTTTCAAATCTCCTGAGTCTCCACCTTCAGAGCTACCAGGGGAAAGATTATTGCCTGCTACTTTAAAACTAGGAACTCTGAATAACAGTTTTCCTTCTGCTTCATAGTCTGGCTTCAGAAATTTTGTAGATATAGCACTCAAAATAACTGTTGCCACAAATATACTGAAAGCAGGCACCCACCAGCGTTTCAATATCAACAAGTAACGATTAAGGTCTAAATCAATAGATTCTCTAGATTCCATAGATTTTTCTGACATAAATCTTCCAAAGTACAGGTGTTAAGCAAGAAACTCAAAATTGACTTAATAACAGCCACAAACCAGCACAATTGACAATACTGATTATGTATAATTTTACAATATAAAATATAGTATAGACCAACACGGTTCAGTTAAAGCTTAACTCTTTATCAAAATCATTTTTTTAACGAACCGCTAAAGATGCAAAGAAAAGAAGCAAGAAGTGCTTAACTGAACTGTATTGTAGTATATATTTAAGTTAAAAATTTAGTCCTTATTTAGTACAAATTTGTAACGGTGGTGTGTGTACCTTTAATTGAGCAAAACCTTTGTTAATTTTGGGATTCTAGGTGAGTTAACTACGTCCTAACTCTAACAGCCGTCCCATAAATCAACCCTTTATTAACAGGACGTTCAATTCAATTTTTTTTGCATTAGCCATCAACCATTAATATTCATTCAAATTTATTTCTGGATTATTAAAGACTTTATTTTTACTTGGATATTGTACGGCTATATTCCTTGTCAGAACAATTATCTTAGCCAAAGCCAAAAGTTAAAAGTCAAGTAAAAAACTCGACTTTTAGTCAGTTTGTAATTTTTGATTATCAACATCTACTCATTATTCAGTATAGTAATTTGGAAAGTTAAAATAGCTACCTATTTTGCCAAACTTTATCGTAAGCATCTAACAGTTTTGGAGCTTGATATTGCCATTCAAGAATCTCCTCCATTCTGCGTCGCCCCTCTGCTCCAAGCTTTTCTCTGCGTTCAGGAGAATCTAGAAGTTCCAGAATTTTCTCGGCAAATTCTACCTCATCGTTAGGCTTGGCATAAAGAGATGCTTCTTGTGCAGAACGTCTTCCCTCCCGCAAATCAAACTGGACAATTGCTTTTCCCATTGCCATGTATTCAAGAATTTTATTCATCGTGCAATTTTCGTTATAAGCAGATGTTGGAGAAGGCTCTACACAAACATCGCAGCTGGAAAGCCGCTCTAAAAGTTCTTCACCTTGCTTAAACCCTGTAAATTCTACAAACTCATTCACTTCTAACTCTTTAGATAAGTCCTTAAGCTTTTCTGCCATAGGTCCACTACCAATTAGCATAAAGTGAATATCAGAGCGATTTTTTTTGTGGACAATGTAATATACCATTCTTAAGAGATAATCAATACCCTCTGGCTCTCCCATGACACCCATGTAACCTATCAAATAGTTTCTACCTCTACGGTAATTCGGGTTTGGAGGCATTCGGCGAAAGCGCGAAAGATCCGGCGCACTACGAACTACAAATACTTTCTCTGGTTTCTTGTGCCCACGCTTAAGAGCCACCTCTCGGTGTGACTCGTTCGTTGAAATTACCATATCTGCTGTGGCATAGGTCAAGCGTTCAGCCCAGCGTAATCCATGATAAAAAATATCGCGCCGCCGATACTTAGCTTCATACATTTCCGGACTGAGGTCATGATGATCGAAGATAATAGATATACCATGAAATAATTTAAACCATGCTGCTACCAAAAAAAGTAAATCGGGCGGATTACAAATGTGTATGACATCAAAACCACGCTCTCGCCATACCCTTTGAGCTAGACGGAATTGCCAGTTAATCGCCCAACTGTACTCTCGGAGATAGCCAATGACAGAACTTTCTTCCGCTGGTAGGGGATGACGGTAAATGTGAATCTGTTCAATAATTTCGTAATCTTTATCAAAGCCATTACCTGTAGGTGAAATTACGCTAACTTCATACCCAGCTTTTTGCAAAGTAGTTGCTTCCATCCATACCCGTCTATCAAAGGGAACTGGAAGATTTTCAACGATAATTAGTACTTTCTTCGGTGATGCCATAATAATTTCAATTTTTAATTAGTTTCGTAAGTAATTATTCACTCAGTAAAATGGTCAAAACCCATAATTTATGGGTGATAGGTAGGGGAAATGTGAAATGTTACTTTAGTAAAACACTCACTTGTCAAGTCTAAAATATACCTTATTTATGTAACCTATAGTCATCCTTGTCAAAACTGGGTTGAACAATCAATATGTATATCTACATCATAATATCTATCAGTTTTGCCGTTACTAGCTGGTTACATTTATATTGATTAATCATCTGATTTTTACATTCTGACCGAGAGAGATGCCGCCACATAGAGTATCCAAGTCAAACTATTTGATTCCACTAAGTTAGACTCAGTGAGACTAGATAAAACTATATATGTCATGTGTATAAGTGGCCAAATATCGAATGCTGTTTTATTACTACGCACCCAAGCAAATCCTTGCAGATAACTGCGCCAAAATCCTAAAAAGAATATCCCTAATCCTAAAAGGCCCAAATCTAGGCAAAGAGCCAGATAGCCATTGTGGGGGTGGGTTGGCGTCCATGCAGCTCCAAGCCAAATATCGGCAGATTCGCCATTCCATCCTTGCCAGAATCCACCATAACCGTAACCAAGCCAAGGATGTTTCCAAATCTTATCAATTACTAATGGCCATAACTCTGTTCGACCCGTCAGTGTCGCATCTTTGCCAATTGCACTGAACAGGACCTTCGCGTTACTAGACAACCAAAAATATAAACTTTGGCTGATAGTCGCCATCATTATTAAGGTTGGTACCATGAACTGGTATGACCAACGCCAAATTTGAAAAGCAAAAAATGCCAATAATATCATTAATAGGTTAAGCAAAGATGAACCGGAAGCGGAAAGCCGTAAGAGTAGTATTGACAAGATAAACCCTGCCCAGAAAAGCCAACTACGTTTTTGAGTTTGATAACCAAGGATAAAAAAAGTCATACCACTCGTTACCATCCTTGCTCCCAGACCGTTTTTGTGCGTAAATACTCCACGCCACTTTGAGCCATCCAAATCGCTCTGTATCCCGTATTTAGGCAAGGCTATAGCAAAAACGCAACTAAGTATTATAATAATTGCAAAGTTCCAAGCAAGTAAATGTAACTGCTGTTTTAAGCTATATCGCGAAGCAAAATATAGTCCAAATAAACTGGAATTAATGAGGGAAAAACTATTTTTTAATGTTGTTGATGGTTCAAAAGACCAAAGAATAGAAACAGCTGCCAATAAAATTAAAGAATAAAGCAAAAAGTCTTTACTAAGTAAATAAAGAGTTTTTTTCCAACGCAAAACTAGTAGTACTAATGTAACTGCGTAGATGAAAGAAAAAATAATCCGGATCACAGAGCTATCATATTCTACTAAATCGCTCTGTCCTGCTCCTCCTGACAGTAAGAGAACAAAGATCGCCCCTGAATACATCAGTAAGCTAGCAATTGTGAATCCCTGTTCAGCAAAAATTAGTATTTTTCTCATAATAGTTTAACTAATATTTATTTTGCATATGTCAGTTCTTTATAATAAACTTGAGCTGTTTGAGCGGCAATATTTGACCAATTTAAATCTTCCTGACAACGAGCTAATGCCGCAGCTTGCATACGTTGCTGTAAGTCGCGATCGCTTAACAAATAAATAATGGCATCAGCTAAAGATTGGACATCACAAGGTGGAACTAACAACCCATCTTTTTTATGCTGAATTATCTCACTTAATCCCCCTACTTCGGAGGCTACAACCAGTGTTCCCATCCCATAAGATAAAGCTGCCACACCACTCTGAGAAGCTTCTATGTATGGTAGAACTGTTACCGTACTGCGTTGAAATAGATTACTTACTTCTTCAAGGGGAATAAAGTCATTGATAATTTCGTAGCGTTTCTCATCATAACCATTCGGAAAATATTGTTTGATGTTTTCTCCCCGCCCAGCAATAATCAGCTTGACTTCAGGTATACGTTCAGCAATTAAAGGCATAGCCTGAAGTAAATATTTCAATCCTTTGTAAGGCCAGATGCGTCCAAAAAATAGTAATGTATTTGGCTCACGAGTCTGACTATTCTTCTTACCCCGACGCTGATACAAACTACCAAGTTCCCCATGTGGTAAAACATTGACTCGCTCTTGAGGTATACGAAATTGTTCAGTTAAAATCTTTTTTAGTTGATGAGTATGGACAATCAATTGTTGGGAACGATAGAAGGCAATACGCCTGGTATACTCTGAACCGAATACAGCCATGCTATCTCCTGGGTGACGGAATACGTCGTGGATAGTTGTCACTAATGGCGGCATTTTGTTGAGAAACAAAGTCAAATCATACCAAGGATCGTTAGTTTCTTGCACATGCAAGACATCCGGCTGAATGTCTTTGATAATACGCATCATCGCGTACATCGACAATAGGTTGCGTGGGTCACGAATTCGTGGTTTTTTAAAGCTAATTACGCGGATACTGGGATCAAGAACACTGCTACAAACATTTGAGACTTTTTCCGGGTGAATTAGTGTTAAATCAACATGTTTAACCAGACTGTTTGCTAATTCAATGGTGTAATCTTCAAAGCTAAAATGTAATAAAGCAACTTTAATCATAATTAAAATTATATCCTCCCTCTTAAATTATTTATTTCAGCAGTTTTTACGAGTTAATGATAATAATTGATTTGAAATGAATTACTGCGATTTTAACAATTTTAACCATAAAAAGCGAAACCCTCCAAATGCACGAATACCTAAATAAATCACAAATAAAGCATAAGTACAAGTTGCAATAATTAGAGTTAATATAAAGTCTAGGCTAAGTTTTTGTAATAATATTAATATAGGTAGCATCACAATAGCTATTATTAATGGTCGGCGCACCATTCGCCACCAATTTAATGAAAATAGGCGAGTATATGTGAAATAAATATACTGACTAAAACCAGAAAAAGTCATTAATAATGCCATTAAAGCTGCACCTAGTAACTGATAGTGCGAAACTAGTACCACTCCTCCCAAGCTCCCTAATGTAGTGGTAATAACTACTTCACGTAGGTTTACTATCTCGAAACCATTGGCTACAAGTAAATAACTTAGTGAGCGTGTAAACGGCAAAAAAACGAGTGATGCAGCACTTATAACAAGAGCTATATTTGCTTCAGCAAAACTAGCATTATAGAGAAAAACTAGTAACTCTTTGCCAAACAATAAGATTCCAAGATATAAGGGTAATGCAATGATTAATAGGATTTCGATAATATTTTCAGCTATCTGCCTCTGCTTCTCCCGTCCTTGCTCTACTGCCTTTGAGAGTCTTGGAAATATTGCTAAACTTATACTGTTAGCAATAATCATAAAGGGTTGTAATAATTGTGCTATTCCACCAAATAAACCTACTAAAAACTCATTTCCTAACAATGAAAGTATCAATATTTGAATTCTGCCACTAACTACAGCTATTGCTTCAATAGCAAAAAACGTACGCGCACTTTTGATTGTATTAAATACAAAAGTTCTATCAATTTGCAATTTTATTTTTACTAACCGAGCGATAAAAATCCATTCAATTCCCAAAATTATTGTTTCTGAGAAAAAGAGGATCGCTCCCAAATATTCAATTCCATATTTTAGTTGCATCGCCCAAATCATGATGATTAGGCGTAAAATATAAACTGGCACTGTAGCGATCGCAATCAGATGCATCTTTTCTTTCGCTTGAAAAATTGCCTCTGTGATATTAGAAAGCGCAAAGGGGATGATCGTTAAACCCATTATGTAACAAACAGTCGAGGTTTTGGAACTATAGGGAAGTAAAAATACTACAATCACCAATGCCGCATAACTGAAAAAACTAAATATTAACTGTAGGCAAGTACCACTGATTAAATAGACTGGTGTTTTTTTTGGCTCACGAGCTAGTTCTCTAGTAAACAATGTTTTTAGCCCTTGTGAAGCAATGCCCACAAAGATAAAATAATAGGAATATGCTAATAAATATTGCCCTAAAGCTTCAGCTCCTAGAGTACGAGCAATAGAAGCGGTTAATACAAAGGCTGTAACACTTTGTGCTAACCGATTGAGTATCATCGAGAAGGAATTACTTATGAATTTGTACTTTTCTACCATTCTTAATAATTCCTACTTCAGCTTAATTCTTTCATTTTGAGTCACCACAATTTTCTGTCGGACATTTATAGATTTTTCTTGAGCATCCCCAGACAAAACAAGTAACTAATTACTCAATAATGAATGTAGAAAAATCTAAATTTAATCCGCTATAAATTAAACTGAATACTGCAATAGATTGATACAGAAAGTAAATTCTCTAATCCTAGCTGTCATGCTGTGGATTTTTTCTGTTAGTAAGCACCATCTTTTTTCAAAACCACCATAACTGTTTTAAGGAGAATTTCAAAGTCTAACCCAAGCGACCAATTTTCGATATAGCTAATATCTAAATGAATGACTTGTTCAAAGTCTAAAATATCTGAGCGACCTGATACTTGCCAAAGACCTGTAATACCAGGTAAAATTTCATGTCGAATAAAATGGTGTTCAGAAAACTTTTCAACATCTCTGGTAGGTAAAGGGCGAGGTCCTACTATACTCATTTCTCCAAGGATAACGTTAAAAAGTTGAGGTAATTCGTCTAAACTGTAACGACGGAGAAATTTTCCAACACGGGTAATGCGAGGATCATCTTTAATTTTAAAGATAATTCCATCTTTTGTTTCATTTAAAGCTTCTAATTCTTTCTGTAATTTTTCTGCATCAGACCTCATCGTTCTGAATTTCCATACTTTAAACTGTTGACCATGTAAACCTATACGCGTTTGTCTGTAGAATACTGTGCCTGGAGAGTCAAGTTTTATGGCTATAGCTATAGCTATATAAATCGGGAATAATAACATTACAAATAAAGTTGCAAAACAAAAATCACAACTACGCTTTATCCAAAAATCTTTACCTGTAATTATCGGACAATCCAAACTCAGACAAGGCATTCCACCTATTTTGTTGAATTGTACGTTTTTATAAATTGGTTTTAATTCCATTGGTAAAATATGTACTTGTATCCCAGATGCTTGAAATAACCAGCACAAAAACATTCTATTTTTTAGCGCATCCCAAGATATAAAAACTTCTGTCACTCCTAGTTGATTAAGCTGAGTCAATGTTTGCTGACGCTGATATCTGTCTAGTGAATTGGCATTCGCCGTTCCAGATATAATGTAATGCTTTTCTTTTTTTATAAAATTCGCAATCTGCTCGTGATCTTGAGGATCACAAATAATGAAAACAGAAGAACGAACTATTTTTTTCTGCTTGCGTAGATATTCAAGAGTAATATTTACAGCGTATCTACCAGTACAAATAAAAAATATACTTAGCAGCCAAGGTAATAATATTAATCTTGGACGTGTAATATCAATAACTGGTTTATACAAAAAACTAACTAAAAGAATTAATCCATGAGCAAAAGTTAGGGATTTTATAATATTGAAATAGTCATAGCGTTTGTGACCTTCTCGATAAATACCTTCGATAGCTAGAGATCCTATTTGAATCGCAATAGCTGTTAAAATTGGTAAATAATGACTTGGTATATACCAAGAAAAATGTCCATAGGTAGATTGATGTGCTGCTAACACCCAAGCTACAAATAAAAGGGTACAGTCTACTAAGAATAATGTTGTTAATCTCAACCACCACGAACCCTTACGTACCGTGACAAATGTCGATGCACGTAAATCTAAAGGCACTTCACTGAATTTATTTGTTGTAATGCTTTGATTACTCATAGTTAGGAACACTTGGTGTAGGTAAAATTTGATAAAAGCTTAAATATACAAGACAATTTGGGTATCTCACTATTTTTATTTACAAAAAACTTTGGCTGTTTAGTCTAGTCTTAACCATTTTCTTGGGAGTAACTTTAAGTTCTTTATCAAAAGCATCCTCCAGGGACGATTTGAGTGCCGTTTTACTACCGAGATACCTAGCTTTGATATCAGCTTAATAATCACATTTTAGTTTTGTAAAAAATTAATAAAAAAAGGTTTTGTTGGTCAATTTAGATTGGCAGTTAAACAAAACTCCTGACTGCTAATAATCAAGCAAGTAGGCAAAATAAAAATATTATAATTTTTGAGGTTACTGATACATCAGCTTGAATTAATTAAGGATATCGCAGATATCTTGGAGAGTTTCACTTCTTGGAGGTATAGAATGATTAACATGACCTCAGAAATTACTCTAGCATATTTATTTAGACTAATTCGGCTTTGAATATAAAGTTGTCTTATTGCACTTATTTATTTTAAGCATAATTACTGATTAACAAAAACTATACAAAATTTATAACAAAACGCATCAAAAATTTGACTTTTGTAATAAAACTTTACATTTTTGAATATTTATGGTTAAATTTGAGTCAGTTTCATAGACATTTCTAAATGAAGTCTTAAAAGGGCAGCAACCTTAACGACGAGATTGTAGTTTAGAGCAGAAGACTGATGTTACAAACGTAGTTGAGTTTTATCTTATAAAGTTCATCTAAATTCTTCAAAAAAATAATATTACGACTTTACATTAATTTTATATAATTAAATACAAAATGAAGATTTTGTAAAACCTATTTTTCATTCAGTATATTTTCCTGCGATAGGATAATGTAATTTTATAATTGTGTGTAAGTGTTTGTGTTTATTTGGTAAAACAGAAATTTGATCTTTTGGATTCAATCGCAATTAAGAGTTTCATTTCAATCAATAAAACACGGGGTGAAAGTATGGTGACTAGTAAATTAGATATAATAGAAGATATTTTGGGCAATTCTAAACAATAACAAGTGGCGTCTACTGACAAATTTACATCTAAATAAAAGTATTACGCTCAAAAAATGATTCGAAAATAAAAAAGCACAATATAGAAATAAACTATTAATTTATATTTTTCTGGAAAAGATTATAGGCATTTTTAAATTCAGATGTATTGGTCATATATAATTAGCTTGGTTACATCCACTCCAAGCCACTTGAATACTTGACGACAATGACTCTAATTAGAGTTGAAAGAAGGTGATGAAATATTAGATGTTGGTGATGGTGAAAAAGCTGAATAATATATAAAAGCTTTAATGACAGTTTCAGAATTTAAATTGACTGCTTACTGTCAAGACTCTTTATTGGACGGAAAAATTCTAGATGGAATTAAGTAGATTGGTGATTCTATTGATGAGATCCTTCTCCCGGATAAATCCTTAGATTAAATTAGCTACTATCATCCTTTTAAGCATTTTCAAGACGTTTTGGATATCAAAGAGGCATTAAATTTATTGACAGTGGGCAGTAAACTTGTCCCCCACTACTTCTAACTAACGAATATGTAGAAATCTGGAATAATAAACGGATTCAGAAGTCCAATGTTGACAAAGCAATCACAATTTTTGACAATACTGCAAGCTTGGCTGGATGGGGTGTATATGAAGGCTTTGCTAGAACCTATAGTCTTACTGCGTTTAAAACAAGAATTATTGATAATTTATCGAGCAACTGCTATGCAAAAATCTACAAAGTTATTGTAGATGCAAAACCTGTACCAGATATCAAAAAAATTATCATCAACCTCTTCTCAATGCTGAAATGAAGTTACTGGTAATAGTTAAAAGCTAAATAGCAACTTTTGAGTTTAGTAAGTATTATAGCAGTTTGCAATTGCTTGGAGTCAAAACAATTAGTAGGGACGCACAACATACCTGTGTGCTGTTAGCGTGTATAATTCAAAACTGCTATATGTTGGTTATGTGAGAATTAATAGTATTCTGCTCATTTTTTATAGATTGGGGGCTGTATTTGCTCACATCTTTTTTTAGTCATAAACCTTTAATGATTTGCGTTCTCATATTTAATTATTTTATGCCCACTGGCCTTAATATAGAAAATGCAGATAAATAGTCAAACATCAGAATATAAGCAAAATATTACCTTAAATACCTTAACTAACATCATCGGCACTCAAGTGTTACAAAAATTGAATGACACCCAAGTAGTTCATCATCAGGATCTGTGCATTCATCAAATGTTTGAGATGCAAGTAGAGCGATCGCCCCAAGCAATTGCTGTAGTATGTGAAAATACACAACTTACTTATCAACAGTTAAACCAGCGGGCGAATCAACTAGCGCACCACCTCCGTGCTTTAGGCGTTGGGCCGGAAGTACTTGTAGGTATATGCCTAGAGCGCTCCTTAGAGATGATTGTAGGACTACTAGGCATTCTCAAAGCTGGAGGCGCTTATGTGCCTTTAGATCCAGCATATCCCTCAGAACGTTTAGCCTTTATTTTGGAAGACACCCAGACACCAGTATTGTTAACCCAAGAAAAATTAGTCAAGAACTTACCACCACATCAGGCACAAGTGGTTTGTCTGGACTTAGACTGGCAAGGGAATATTCAAAACAGTCAAGAAAATCCTGTAAATCAAACTACGGCTGATAACCTCATCTACATAATCTACACATCTGGTTCTACAGGACAGCCCAAGGGTGTAATGATCCCTCACCGTGGTATCTGCAATCAACTCCACTGGAAGCAAACAACTTTTGGATTAACTCACGCAGACAAAGTTTTACTGACTATTTCTTTTAGCTTCGATCCCTCAGTGTGGCAGATATTCTGGCCATTGTGCTTTGGGGGGCAATTGTTCATAGCTCGGCCTGGTGGACATCAAGACACTGCTTACCTTGTGAAGGTAATTACTGAGCAGCAAATCACCGTCCTGGCTTTAGTACCTTCCATACTGCGTGTCTTATTGGAAGAAAGGGGAATTGAGAATTGCCGATTCATCAGACACATTACCTGCGGTGGTGAAGCTTTACCTGGGGAACTTATAGAACGCTTCTTTGCTCAACTGAATTTGGACAATGTTTTACATAATTGCTATGGCCCGACAGAAGCTTCCATTGATACTACTTTCTGGAGTTGCCAGCGCGGTACTAATTATGCTATAGCACCTATTGGTCGTCCGATTACCAATGCAGAGATTCACATCCTCGATGACAATTTGCAGCCAGTGCCTGTTGGTGAATCAGGTGAACTGCACATTGGCGGTATTGGTCTAGCGCGAGGCTATCTTAACCGTCCAGAATTGACCACAGAAAAGTTTATTTTTAACCCCTTTAGCTCTGAACCTGGGGCACGACTTTACAAAACTGGGGACTTAGCACGTTATTTGAGCGATGGTAATATTGAGTTCCTTGGTCGGATTGACCACCAAGTTAAAATACGTGGCTTCCGAATTGAATTAGGAGAAATTGAAGCCATACTAGCTCAACATCCGGCACTGACGCAGACTTTAGTCATAGCCAGAGAGGATGTGCCTGGAGACAAGCGACTCGTGGCATATATTGTTGCCAGTCCAGAGCAAATTCCTAGTCAGGCTGAATTGCGTCGCTTTTTGGAAGCTCGGTTGCCAGAATACATGGTGCCTGCTTTCTTTGTATTTTTGGACACCCTACCATTAAATCCCAACGGTAAAATAGACCGCCGCACCTTACCTGCACCGGATACATCTGATATTAAGCTGTCAACTAACTTTGTTCCACCTCAGAATTCGATAGAAATAGTCTTAGCTGGCATTTGGGCAAAAGTTTTGTGTTTGGAGCAAGTAGGCATCCACGACAATTTTTTTGAATTGGGAGGCCATTCACTGCTGGCTACTCAAGTGATGTCGAGAGTTCGCCAAGCTTTTCAAATAGAAATACCGTTGCAACTATTATTTGAGAATCCCACGATCGCTACTTTAGCTCAAGCGATGCCTACGGCAACCCGAAGCGGGAACGCTCAAAACCAAACTCCAGAAAACGATCCCCAAAATCAGACCATTCCTCAAATAGCAAACCGCAAGTCAGCCCCTTTATCCTTTGCCCAACAGCGAGTCTGGTTTTTGGAGCAGTTGGAACCTAACAGCGCAGCATATATTGTCTCGAATGCACAGCGCTTAACGGGCAAGTTAAATGTGGGTGTATTGCAAAAGTCACTAGATGCGATCGTTGTCCATCATGAGGCATTGCGAACCAACTTTATTACATCACCTGATGGTAGCCCCATACAAGTAATTGGCACGCCTCGGCCAGTGGAACTCAAAATTATTAAGGTAACAAAAGACCAAGTAGAATTTCTCCTTAACCAAGAGGTGCAACGCCCCTTTAACTTAGAATCTGACTTGATGCTGCGTGCTACTTTGCTCCAGGTAGACGAACAGGAGCATATACTCTTGTTAATGATGCATCACATCGCTTCAGATGGTTGGTCAATTGGTATTCTCTGGCAGCAGTTAATAGCGCTTTATGAAGCCTTTTTGAGTAGTAAGCCTTCTCCATTAGCAAAATTGCCCATTCAGTATGCCGATTTTGCTGTGTGGCAGCACCAATGGCTATCAGGTGAGGTGCTTTCCAGTCAAATTAACTATTGGAAAACCCAATTAGCAGGTGCTAATACTGTACTGGAATTGCCCACCGACCGACCACGACCACCAGTGCAAACTTACCAAGGAGCAGCCGAATCTCTGATGCTACCGCAGACTTTGAGTGCATCACTCACAGAACTCTCGCATCAGGAGGGTGTCACTCTATTCATGACATTGTTGGCAGCTTTTGGGACAATACTGCACCGCTATACTGGGCAAGAAGACATTCTTATCGGTTCTCCCATTGCCGGACGTAACCGTTCTGAGATTGAAGAGTTAATTGGATTTTTTATTAACACTGTTGTTTTACGGACTGATTTTGCCGACAACCCCAGTTTTCGTTCAGTGCTAAATCGAGTTCGCCAGATGGCATTAGCTGCTTATGCCCATCAAGATATGCCCTTTGAGAAACTGGTAGAAGAACTGCAACCAGAGCGAGATACCAGTCGTAACCCACTGTTTCAAGTGTGGTTTAATATGCTCAACTTAAGGGATATCCAACTGGAACTACCTGGAGTGGCTATCGAACCAGTCTCGATCCTGGAAACAGCTTCTAAGTTTGACTTAACCCTTTACGTTACAGAACAAAATCAAGGAATCCAACTTGATTTAGTTTACAACACCGCTCTGTTTACTTCCGAGCGGATGATGGAAATGCTTCATCAATTCCATCACTTGCTAAATCAAATTGTTGCTGCTCCAGAGAGGAAAATTAGTTTATATTCTCTGGTGACACCAAAAGCGCAACTTTTGCTGCCAGAACCAAGGGCGGTTTTACCAGAACCACAGTATGAATTGACGACAACAATGTTTACCTCTTGGGTAAACCGTACCCCAGAACATTCATCACTTCGTCAAGGAATTCGCACTTGGAATTATGGGGAATTGGGCAAAATCGCTCAAACCTTAGCACAGGTTTTGTTATCTCATGGAGTAGAGCGGGGAGATGTCGTAGCCGTATATGGTACACGCAGCTTTGGGCTAATTGCCAGTATGCTAGGCGTACTCGTGAGTGGTGGTGTGCTACTCACCCTCGATCCAAAACTTCCTAGCCAACGCCAGCGGCTGATGTTACAAGAAGCTAAAGCTAGATACATATTATATATTGATGGTCAGCATCCAAAAGACGAAAAGATATGGGAGTCTTTAACTAGCATCTGTGTCAACCCAGACACAGGAAAAGCGATAAATTCTCAAAAGAGCATTGAAGCGGTAAATTTACCTGAAATCGCTGCCGACGATGCAGCTTATATTTTCTTTACTTCCGGCACTACTGGTGTACCGAAAGGGGTGCTGGGCTGTCATAAAGGGTTGGCGCATTTTCTGAACTGGCAGCGACAGACTTTTGAAATTAATCAGCAAGACCGCGTTGCTCAATTAACTGGTCTTTCTTTTGATGTCGTTCTTAGAGATATTTTCTTACCTTTAACTAGTGGTGCAACCCTATGCTTGCCAGAAGAAGAGGATAACTTAGAACCAACGAGAATTCTGCGTTATTTGGAAAATGAGCAAATTTCTGTACTGCATACAGTTCCTTCGCTGGCGCAATTATGGTTAACGAATGTGCCGTCAGGAGTTTCTTTATGTAACTTACGCTGGTTATTCTTGGCTGGAGAACCTCTGAAAGAAACCCTTGTAGTTCGCTGGCGGGATGCTTTTCCTGAATCAGGTGAAATTGTTAATCTCTATGGCCCGACAGAGACAACCTTGGCGAAATGTTATTACCGAGTACCTATTGAGTGTAGCCCTGGTGTACAGCCAGTAGGATTACCGCTGCCGCAAACTCAAGCACTGGTTTTCACATCAAATCACCAGCCGTGCGGTATCGGTGAACCGGGCGAGATTGTAATCCGAACTCCATTCCGCAGTTTAGGCTACATCAATACCCAGCAAGAAAACCGTTCTCGGTTTGTCAAGAATCCTTTTCGGAACGATCGCCAGGATTGGCTTTATTATACAGGCGATCGCGGATGCTATCGTCCAGATGGCTCTCTAGAAATTCTCGGTCGCCGAGATCATCAAGTCAAAATCCGGGGGATACGCATTGAGCCAGGGGAAATTGAAACGGTGTTAGCCCAACACCCAGATGTACTCCAGACTGTAGTGATTGCCCGTGAAGATGTTCTTGGCGATCGACGTTTGGTGGCTTACATTATACCGAATCAAGACTCAGCAATTGCAATTACTGATATCCGTAGCTTCCTCTCGACAAAATTGCCACAGTACATGGTACCTTCGGCTTTTGTCGTGCTGGACACCATGCCCTTAACTCCCAACGGCAAGGTAGACCGCCGCGCTCTACCAGCACCAGACTTATCGAGGCAAGAGCCAGAAGCCAGCTTTGTTGCTCCCCGCAATGAAGTAGAACGTCAATTAACCCAGATTTGGGAACAAATTTTAGGTGTCCAGCCGATTGGTGTTAGAGATAATTTCTTCGAGCTAGGAGGACATTCTATCCTAGCAGTAAAACTGTTTTGGCAAATTGAAAAGACATTTAATAAAAACCTGCCTCTTGCTATTCTTTTCCAGTCAGGGACTGTAGAAGCTCTAGCCAAAATAATCTGTCAAGAAGAAGATTTAACAACAAACTCGGTTTTAGTAAATACCTTAAATCAGTCAAAATCTAGCTGGTCATCCCTAGTAGAAATTCAACCCAACGGCTCCAAGCCACCTTTTTTCTGTATTCACGGGCTGGGTGGAGAAGTCTTATGTTTCCGTGAATTGGCATTGCATCTGGGGACAGAACAACCATTTTACGGATTGCAACCACGAGGGCTAGATGAAAAACACCCTCTCCATACCCGCATTGAAGATATGGCAGCGCACTACATTCAAGAAATTCAAACCCTTCAACCTCATGGCCCTTATTTTCTCGGAGGTTATTCCTTTGGGGGTACAGTTGCCTTCGAGATGGCTCGGCAACTCCATGAGCAAGGCGAACAAATTGGCATTTTAGTTATGCTTGATAGTTGTCGTCTAGGTTATAGCTGGCAAGCGCCATTTCTGAAGCGAGTTTTTTTGCATTTAAATAATATTGTTCAACAAGGGCCTAACTACGTTTGGAAAAAGGTTGTGAGATGGAGTTATTGGCGTAAGCGAGAACTGCAAAATACATATAACCGTTACTTGGAAGACGTACTTCATGTACCTGAAACTGACAAGCATTTAAAAATTATAGATACTAACACTCAAGCCCTTAGTGACTATATTTTTTCACCTTACCTTGGTCGAGCTGTTCTTTTGCGGACAGAGGATGAAAATCGGGACGAAGCTATAGGCACAGAATACGCTCCTCAATTCGGCTGGGACGAGGTAGTAGTTGGAGGATTAGATATTCATTACCTTCCCGGATCTCACCTTGACATACTTAAAGAACCCCATGTACAAGTATTAGCTGAAAAATTGAGAAATTGCTTAACTCAGGCGCAATCTCAGATTGCAAAAAATTAATTTGAACTTTTCCGTTAGTTCACCTTCGCACAACTCAGGACTGCTGGGTTGTTTTGCCATTTCATGGTCTAAACTTGAAATAATAATAGAAAAATGCTTGCTAGTGGTAACTAGAGTGAGATAATTATTCTGTGGAACTGGAATATTGGTAAAAATCCAATAACCAAAAGACCTGACCGATTTAAGAATGCGATGAATATTGCTAGTGTCACAGATTGAACAGAGGGAATGATTGTGGCACTAATAGCTGGAATGACGATCGTTGTTAGATTTTAAGTTGGCAAGCAATCCACAATCCACTGATGCTATATAGAAGATTTGGGCGCACAGAATTACAGATGCCAGTGTTTTCCTGCGGTGGCATGAGATATCAGTTCAAATGGGAGGATGTTCCCAATCATGAAATTCCTGCTGATAACCAGGCGAATCTGGAAGCGACTATTAGAAAGGCAGTCGAAGTTGGAATTAATCATATTGAAACTGCCCGTGGTTATGGCACTTCTGAAATGCAATTGGGGAGAATATTACCCAAGTTTCCCCGCGAAAAGTTGATTGTTCAGACAAAAGTCAATCCAAAGGCAGATGCGAAAGAATTTCGGGAGACATTTGAACAATCCTTGAAAAATCTCCAACTAGATTATGTTGACCTTTTAGGGTTGCACGGTATCAATCATCCTGAGTCGTTAGATGACAGCATCCGTCCCGGCGGCTGTTTGGAAGTAGCGCAGCAGTTGCGAGCAGAGGGAAAAGTTAGATTTATTGGCTTTTCCACACACGGCTCGACAGATATGATTGTGCAGACAATTAATACCAATCAATTTGATTACGTGAACCTGCACTGGTACTACATTAATCAATGGAATTGGGCAGCAATCGAAGCAGCTAAACGCCACGATATGGGGGTATTTATTATTAGTCCATCTAATAAAGGAGGTTTGTTGTATGAGCCTCCCCAAAAATTAGTAAATCTTTGCGCTCCCTTGAGTCCAATGGTGTTTAATGATTTGTTTTGTTTGAGCCATCAAGAGGTACATACCCTGAGTTTGGGAGCAGCAAAACCACAAGATTTTGACGAACACCTGAAGACTTTAGAATTACTAGATCGAGCATCAGAAATTTTGCCGCCAATTTTAGCAAGATTGGAATCAGAAGCGATCGCTACTTTGGGAGAAGATTGGGTAAAATCCTGGGAAACAAATCTACCAACCTTTGACGAAACCCCTGGTGAGGTAAATATTCGGGTGATTTTGTGGCTGCGTAATTTAGCGATCGCTTACAACCTAGTAGACTACGCTAAAATGCGCTACAACCTGCTTGGCAATGGCGGCCACTGGTTCCCCGGCAACAAAGCTGACCGGCTAGATGAATTAGACTTGCGGCAATGTCTCGCTCGTCATCCCTACGCCGATAAAATCCCCCAACTTTTGGCACAAGCTCATCATTTGTTGGCGGGTGAAGAAGTAAAACGTCTATCTCGCACTTGATAAATTGCATAAATAGGGCATTGGCTATTATGGCGTATGGGAAATAGTAAACAATAATTATCAATGCCCAATGCCCTTTAGGAGTGATGAGTCATGAGTGCTGAGTGCTGAGTGGGAAATCTCACTTATATTTACTCAGAACTCGGAACTCGGAACTACTATGCCCAATCCTAATCAGCTTTTTTCGTATCTGCTGATTTAACGGCCTTCGGTACGACTAGCACCTTATCAACGCGATTACCATCCATATCCATCACTTCAATTCGCATACTTTGCCATTCAAAATGATCTGCTGCGGCAGGAATACGACCTAAATGGGTAATCACAAAACCGCCTAATGTTTGATAACTGCCGCGTTCCTCAGATTCCCACTCTTCCATCCCAAAAAGTTCCAAAAACTCCTCTACAGGCAACATCCCATCCAAAAGCCAGGAACCATCTTCGCGTTGTACAGCTTGTGGTTGATCCTGCCCATCCGTTGAAGGAACGTCACCCACGATTTCACTCATGATGTCGTTGAGAGTAACTAATCCTTGAATCACGCCGTATTCATCCACTACCAACGCCATGTGAGTGATAGTTTGCTTGAACAATTCCAAAACTTTCAAGCCACGGGTGCTTTCTGGCACAAATACGGGCTGTCGCAATCCGATCGTTAAATCTAGTGGTTCCCCTCGGAAACTCCTGGCTAATAAGTCGGTGACAGGGATAACACCCAGCACATTGTCAAGTCCCCCCTGACAAACTGGATATCGTGAATAAGCACTATCAACCATTTTTTGGCGATTTTCTTCGGGAGAGTCGTCTAAGTCTAGCCAAACGATATCGGGACGGGGTGTCATCAAGTAGCTGACAGGGCGATCGCCTAAACGAAAGACTCGCTCTACCATATCCTGTTCAGCTTCCTCAAAGGTTCCCGCCTCAGTGCCTTGCTCAATTAAGATTTTAATTTCTTCTTCGGTGACTTGCGGCTCAGTAGAAGCTGTAATTCCCAGCACTCGTAAGATCAAATCTGTCGAAGCACTTAATAAATATACCATTGGCGAAGCGATCGCCGATAAGGCACGCATTGGAATAGCTACAGTCGATGCAATTCTTTCTGGGTTGTTTAATGCCAGACGCTTTGGTACTAATTCGCCAACAATCAGTGACAAATAGGTAATGATCAAAACAACTATTCCAAAAGATATCGGTTCACTATAAGGTGCTAAAAAGGGTACAAGTCGCACATAGACTGCCAGTCGGTTGGCAATTGTTGCTCCTCCAAAAGCACCAGTTAGGATACCGATGAGGGAAATACCCACTTGAACGGTTGACAGGAAATGATTTGGAGACTCTGCTAATTTCAATGCTGCCATTGCCTTGGCATCCCCTTGATTAGCAAGCTGTTGTAACCTTACTTTCCGTGCCGAGACAATCGCCATCTCAGACATAGAAAACACGCCATTGGCAATAATTAGCACCAAAATGATTAAAATTTCAAAAGTGATGGAGGACATGTTTAAAATTGCCGCTTATCAGAGCAAACGTAGCTCAATCCTTAGTATGTAGTATTAAAGGTGCTTCGATAAATACTTTGACTATACACAAAGTAGTAGTTATAGTTCTTAAGTTTATTAGTCACTGTGCATTATTCTTCTACCGCAAGAATAAGAAAGCTGTTAACACTTTTAAAATAGTTGACATAAACTGCCTCAAGATTTGCTGATCCACAAAGACTCCCATCGCTAGTAGTACTTATGTCATTTTCTTCTATTGTGCGTGCCTTAGGCCGATCGCCGCTCACCACTGAATTTATTTCTAAGCTGAATCGACAACAAGAATTGCGGTTAAATGGCATTCCCAGGCTACCCAAGACTTTAGTGGCTTCAGCATTAGCGCAGTCTCAGGGCAAGGATTTGTTTGTGGTTTGCGCCACTCTGGAAGAAGCTGGACGCGTTTACGCACAACTGGAGGCAATGGGATGGCAAACAGTACATTTTTACCCCACCTCCGAGGCTTCTCCCTACGAACCTTTTGACCCGGAAACTGAGATGAGTTGGGGGCAAATGCAGGTATTGGCAGATTTGCTCAAGAGTCAAGAGTCATTGGTCATTAGTCAGTTGTCATTAGAAACGAACCAAGAACAAATGACAAAGGACATAGACGCGCCAGCGGCTTCCCGCAGGGTAGGACAAAGGACAAATTTAGCGATTGTGGCTACTCAAGGGGCGTTGCAACCTCATTTAACACCACCAGAAGCTTTTGGACAATTCTGTCTTACCCTAAAAAAAGGGATGGAATTAGACCTGAATAGTTTCAGTGAAAAAATAACTACTTTGGGGTATGAAAGAGTTCCTTTAGTGGAAATGGAGGGGCAATGGAGTCGGCGGGGCGATATTGTTGATGTGTTCCCGGTTTCCTCAGAATTTCCAGTCCGGTTGGAATGGTTTGGTGATGAAATCGAGCAAATGCGAGAATTTGACCCAGCAACCCAACGTTCCGCCCTCGATAAAGTTGACCAGTTAATTCTTACCCCCACAAGCTTTACTCCCATCGTGATGGCTGCACTGAAAAATAGTGCTGAGTTCCGAGTGCTGAGTGCTGAGTTAAATTCTGACTCAGCACGGGCTGAACGCCCCGCTACTGCTAACAGCACTCAAAACTCATCACTGATTGAAGGTAGTCGTCGCTTTTTGGGGTTAGCATTCGAGCAACCAGCATCTCTGCTAAACTACTTAGCAGAAAATACCTTGATTGCCATTGATGAGCCAGAACAGTGTCATGCTCATAGCGATCGCTGGGTAGAAAATGCCCAAGAACAATGGGGAATAGCGCATGGGGAAGAATCTACTCCCCTAAGATTGCCGAAAATTCATCGGTCGTTTGATGAGTGTTTGGCTGATGTTGCCAAATTTAAAACATTATATTTATCAGAACTCTCAGAGGAAAATAGTGGGATCAATCTTGCCAGCCGTCCTGTTCCAGTCACACCGCACCAATTTGCTAAACTAGCTGAAACCATCCGCCAAGAACGCGATCGCAATTTCTCAATCTGGCTGCTTTCTGCTCAACCTTCGCGTTCTGTCTCACTGTTGCAAGAACATGATTGTCCGGCTCAGTTTATCCCCAATCCCCGCGACTACCAAGCAATAGATAAGCTGCAAATCAACCATACTCCCATAGCCCTAAAATATTCTGGTCTTGCGGAATTAGAAGGTTTTATCTTGCCTACGTACCGAATAGTAATCGTTACAGATCGGGAATTTTTTGGGCAGCATTCTTTGGCGACTCCCGGCTATATCCGCAAGCGTCACAAAGCTACTTCTAAACAAGTCGATCCTAATAAGCTACGTCCAGGTGATTATGTAGTTCACAGAAATCATGGTGTTGGTAAATTTGTCAAGCTGGAAAGTTTGACGATTAATAACGAAACTCGTGATTATTTGG
This sequence comes from Nostoc sp. DedQUE09, assembly GCF_034530915.1. Lineage (NCBI taxonomy): Bacteria > Bacillati > Cyanobacteriota > Cyanophyceae > Nostocales > Nostocaceae > Nostoc > Nostoc sp. DedQUE09. The sequence continues at coordinate 36,345 of NZ_JAVRCE010000022.1, read as the reverse complement.
TAGTGCAGTATGCTGATGGGTTATTAAGAGTCGCAGCCGATCAAGTAGGTGCTTTATCCCGGTTCCGTGCCGCAGGTGATAAAGCACCGGAACTCAACAGGATGACTGGTAAAGCTTGGGAAAATACCAAGAATAAAGTCCGCAAAGCGATCAAAAAATTGGCGGTGGACTTGTTGAAACTGTATGCAGCCCGATCGCAACAACAAGGTTTTAGCTTTCCAAGTGATATGCCTTGGCAGGAAGAATTAGAAGATTCTTTCCCCTATCAACCCACAACGGATCAACTCAAAGCGGTACAAGATGTAAAACGCGACATGGAAAGCGATCGCCCAATGGATCGCTTAGTTTGTGGCGATGTCGGTTTCGGGAAGACGGAAGTGGCGATTCGTGCTGTTTTTAAAGCAGTCACCGCCGGTAAACAAGTGGCACTCCTTGCGCCAACGACTATTTTAACACAGCAGCATTACCATACACTCAAAGAACGTTTTGCACCTTACCCGGTAAATGTCGGTTTGCTCAACCGCTTTCGTTCTGCTGAAGAACGCCGCGATATTCAAAAGCGATTGGCAACGGGTGAATTAGATGTAGTAGTTGGTACACACCAACTTTTAGGTAAAGGCGTGACATTCCGGGATTTAGGACTTTTGGTAGTAGATGAGGAACAGCGATTTGGGGTGAATCAGAAAGAGAAAATTAAAAGCTTGAAAACTCAAGTGGACGTGCTTACCCTCTCCGCCACACCCATTCCCCGAACTTTGTATATGTCTTTGTCGGGAATTCGGGAAATGAGTTTGATTACCACACCACCCCCAACCAGACGACCAATTAAAACCCATCTATCACCAATAAATTCCGAAAGTATCCGCACTGCTATTCGTCAAGAATTAGACAGAGGTGGGCAGGTATTTTATGTAGTTCCACGGGTGGATGGAATTGAAGAGACAACAGCCAATTTACGAGAAGTGATACCGGGAGCTAGGTTTGCGATCGCTCACGGTCAAATGGATGAAAGCGAGTTAGAATCAACCATGCTCACTTTCAGTAATGGCGACGCAGATATCCTGGTTTGTACGACAATTATTGAATCTGGCTTAGATATTCCACGAGTCAACACCATTTTGATTGAAGATGCTCATCGATTTGGATTAGCACAGTTGTATCAATTACGCGGTCGTGTGGGACGTGCAGGTATCCAAGCTCATGCTTGGTTATTTTATCCCAAGCAACGGGCGTTATCTGATGCGGCTCGACAACGTTTACGAGCGATTCAGGAATTTACTCAGCTAGGTTCTGGGTATCAGCTAGCAATGCGTGATATGGAAATCAGAGGCGTGGGTAACTTGTTAGGTGCAGAACAATCCGGTCAAATGGATGCCATCGGTTTTGATTTATACATGGAAATGCTAGAAGAAGCAATTCGGGAAATCCGAGGACAAGAAATTCCGCAAGTGGAAGATACTCAGATTGACCTCAACCTGACGGCGTTTATCCCAGCAGATTATATCACCGATTTGGATCAAAAGATGAGTGCATACCGGGCGGTGGCTACAGCTAAATCTAAATCAGAATTAAAACAGATTGCAGCCGAGTGGAGTGATCGCTATGGTACTTTACCAGTCCCTGCAAATCAACTTTTGCGAGTCATGGAACTCAAACAGCTAGCGAAAAAAATTGGATTTAGCCGGATTAAACCAGAAAACAAGCAGCACGTCGTTTTAGAAACGCCGATGGAAGAACCCGCTTGGAATTTATTGGCGGCGAATTTACCAGACAATCTGAAGACGCGGTTTGTGTATTCTCCTGGGAAAGTCACGGTGCGCGGCTTAGGAGTTTTTAAAGCAGATCAACAATTGCAGAATTTGATTGATGCTTTTGGGAGAATGCAGGGTGCGATTCCAGAGGCAGCTGTTGTTTGATTGGGAGAAAAAGATTAGTCATCAAGTGAAAACATATCTCCAACTTACTGAGAAGTAGTTTAAAGTAAAATAAGTGTTCAAAGTATAGACAATCACGAGCAATTGAAAAGAGTGGAAACATGGAAACTACAACTAAAAGGCAAGCGTTAATCAAGGCTATTAATGAACAAATAGAACTGGCTTATGACGATACATTGCAAGAGATTTTATCACTGTTGAAAATCCGTAAACAGGAAGACGAGTCTGACGAAAGAGACTTTGAAGATGGATTAAAAGATATCGCAGAAAATGGCACTTTAACTTGGTCAGAACACCAGCAAAAAACTGCATGAGCTACCGAGTAGAAATTTCCAAAAGTGCATCTAAACAACTCAAAAAATTACCCGTAGATATTCAAGAAAGGCTAGAGAGCAAAATTCAACAATTAGCTATTGAACCTCGCCCTGATGGTGTAGGTAAATTAAAAAATGGTGAAAATCGTTATCGCATTAGAGTAGGCGATTATCGTATTTTGTATCATATTGATGATGATGTACTAGTCGTAACTGTTGTCAGAGTAGGGCATCGTAGAGAAGTTTATAAAGATGATTGAGGCATGAGCAGGCAAGAATTTCATACCCAGCCCTTTGAGTCTAGTTAGTAAAATTAAAGGAAATATCAACCCAACTTCAACTCATGATAAAAACTGTCGAAGGCATTTATCAGGATGGAGAAATTCACCTCACCCAGTTACCGCAAGATATTAGCGATCGCACCCTAAAAACCCCGACAGACTGCAAGCAGAGATAATTTATAGTATGACTCTCGTAAAGATTAACAGCTATGACAGAGCTACTTGAACAAGCGATCGCCAAACTCAAAAATTTGCCTGCCAATGAACAAGATGCGTAGGCGTAGCCCGCCGCAGGCATCGCGGCAATGATTTTGGCAGAACTAGAAGATGAACGCCGTTGGGATGAAGCTTTTGCCCGTTCTCCAGACATACTTGCTAAACTTGCAGCCGAGGCAATGGCTGAATACCGTGCAGGTAAAACCCAAGAGTTAGATCCAGATACATTGTGAAGTCACGTATAACCGCTCAGTTTCGTCAAGGGTTTGCTGATCTACCTGAGCAAGTTCAAGAGCAAACCCGTGAGGCATACCGTCTTTTCAAACAAGATCCGAGCCATCCAAGCTTACGCTTCAAAAAAGTTCAACAGAACTACCAATTTATTCAGCACGGATTAGCAAAAATTATCGAGCGGTTGGACAGTTAGATGGAGATACCGTTATTTGGTTTTGGCTTGGTTCATATGCAGAGTATAACAAGTTGCTTTCTCAGTTGTAGTGACACAGTGCGATCGCGTACAGCAAATAGTTGAACTATTAAATTTAGAAGAGTGGATTTATGAAGACACTGAACCAGAAGAACCAGGAGATTGAGAAGCCGTCCTTAGAATATTATTTAAATCTTCAGTACCCCATAACACTTTACCCCGATCCAGAGGAAGGATATGTAGCTCAAATTAAAGATTTACTTGGATGTATTACCCAAGGCGAAACCCTTGAAGAGACAATGGCAAATCTCAATGAAGCGCGGGAATTATGGATTGAGACAGCTTATGAAGCCGACGATAATATTCCCTTACCAAGTAGTAATGATAGCTATAGCGGTAAACTACTACTGCGGATGCCGAAATCTTTACATCGACGTTTAGCTGAGACTTCTGAACTGGAAGGCGTTAGTCTCAACCAGTATATTGTATCTTTGTTGAGTGCGATTTCTAGATGATTTATAAATATTCAAAAAATACTTCAGGTACTAATCTGAATTCCCCAGATTTCAAGCGAGAGATATCTATCCATAACGCTCTATGTTTATGATGTGGTGATTCGGAAAAAACTAAACTTTCCAGTTGATAAAATTTGGAATCAGCAAAGTCGCATTGATAAAGCTGAATAATTTCATGACCTTGCCTACCATTAAATGTAAACAGGTTCTCTATACAACCTAAATATTTAATATTCGTTAATTCTGCCTGAATTTCCTCTTGAAATTCCCGCTTTAAGGCGGCGTGGCTGGTTTCACCAAAATCAACACCACCGCCTAAAGCACGATAAAATGTTTCTTGTTTTACGGGGTCGTAACCTTCAGAAAGAAATATGCGATCGCCATTCCGAATTAGCCCCAAGGTTATTACCCGAATTTCGCCTGCTTTATTCATTTTGGTAACTAATTATCGTAAATAGATTGAGGACGGCTTTCGCTACCCTCAATAGGCCAATCTGGATTTTCGCCACCGATATACAATTCTTCAATAGTGACATATTCCTGACTTAGCTGGGTGAGGGCGTTGATTAAAATATCCAGAGCGATCGCATCACTAGTTCCTAAGTCAAACCAACAACGTCCCCACTGACCCTCATATTCAAACTCACCAATGTTGTGCATCAATGCTAATAGGCTTTTGTCATACCCTTGCTGATCATAATTCATGTAGCTGATATCGAGTCCTGTGTCTTGCACCTGAAGATTCTCTGCATTAAATGCACCCAATTTACCCAGATAAAACCAGGAATTGAAAACTTCTTCTACATACTGCTTTTCACGCGCCGAAGGATTTGTGCTAAATTTCAGCCAAATCCACACATCAAAAGGATTAATTTCGCGGAACTGAATCTCCATTTTGGTCTAGTATCTCAATTACTGTTCTGCAAATAAGCATATCAAAGTAGGGAGTGGGGAATGGGGAATGGGGACTAAGGATTCTTCAGGCTAACAGCACTGCTGCGTTCACGTTCAATTTGTTTGACTAAATCGCCTGGGAGCTGGGATTTTTTAGTCAATGCTTTGTCAAAATTAGCGATCGCTTCCTGGATTATCTGCTGGCTTTTTTCTTTTTGCCCCAGTTGTTTAAGGATTTGGGCTTTGAGATAATAAATTTCTGGATTATCTGATGTGGTTTTAATCGCTCGGTTGACATACTCTAGTGCCTGTGGATACCGTTTTAAATCTCGGTAGGCAAGAGCAATACCCCGATCTACTAGATATTGAGGAGCAGCATTTTCTTCTAACCGTCCAATTGCCTGATCTGGGCTAGCAAAAGGCAAATTAACCGCCAGTAATAAATCCATATAACCCTTGATTAAATTCAGTTCTGGATCGTTGGCGGAAATTGCTTCGGCTTTGTCTAAATATTCATAAACTTGTCGCAGCCGACCCAAGGCTTGGGGTACACCGTTGACTGTACCTTCACTGGTAATAACTACTGCACCTTCTAAAAAATGACCAACAGCAGTGTATAAATTCCCACGCAATGGATCGCTAGGAATCAGTTTTTGTCCTGTTTCTAGAGTTTTTTGACTGTAGGTACTTAGTTTAGCCCAATCCTTATTTCCGTATGCTAAAGATGCTTTCATAGCATAAGCTAAAGGTTCATTTGGCTCTTTGGATAGTGCTTGTTCCAGATAACGATCTGCTGCTGGATAGTTGCCTTGTTGGAAAATCGCTTTAAAAGCTGCTTCTGTTTGGTCGCCAATTTGATGAGGTTTGTTATTGCGAAACGGATCGCCAGCCAAAGAGGGATTTACCCAGACATTAAGTGCGATTGCCCAAGGGGCAACGCCAAAGGCGATCGCAGCTGCAAAAGCAGCCTGAGCAAAGGTAGTGAGTTGAGCAGACACTACTAATCGAGGCGAAGAAAAACTTTTAGTCATTTTAACCTCAGAATAATTGCGGTTGAAATAGTTGTATGTGTTACTTAGAATGCAAAAATGGTTAATTTCGACTTGCCTTTGCTTCAACCAAAATTTTTTTATATATTGGTAATCTTTCCATGTTTCCAGGCTTGCTCTAGCCATTATTTCAGGCTTAGTCTGCCACAATGGAGAAAAAGTGGATAATTCTTGCTGTTAAATTACAGCAGTTTTCATGTATTTGAACCATACCTGTCGTAGGGGCGCAAGGCCTTGCGCCCCTAACGTGTGGTCTATTTACCTGAAAATAGCTGTAAGGTGTTAATCCAGGTAATGCGCTATAAATTTTTTCCAGAATTTTCCAGACACTCTCAGTGTAGCTAATCAGTAATTTGCTGACTTTTTGGTAATCTTAACAAATGCTTTATCTCCGAAATGTAAATTATCATCCCACAGCGTGCCCAACAGCAATTCTCAAATCGATCAATTTAGAATTAGCACCACAGCAGCTAGGTCTGATTATTGGCCCGAGTGGTTCGGGTAAAAGTACCTTACTAGAAATTTTGTCGGGACTAGCCGAACCCACTACTGGCGCTCTCTTCTGGCGGGAACAAGAACTTATAGCCGAACAGCTACAACAATTAGCCGGGTTGGTATTTCAGTTTCCAGAGCGACACTTTTGTGGTGGTTCGATTTTAGAAGAATTGCGTTTAGGACATCCTGAGTTAGGGTCAGAAAGAGTCAGACAGTCCCTAAGTGAGGTGGGATTAGAGCATTTATCACTTTCTGCTGCTCCCCATGCTTTGAGTGGTGGTCAGCAACGACGTTTAGCTTTGGCAGTCCAATTAATTCGCCAGCCAAATTTACTGTTATTGGATGAACCCACAGCTGGTTTAGATTGGTCAATGCGTCGGCAACTAGTAAATTTATTAGCGAAACTCAAACAAGATTGGACATTGTTAATTGTGACACACGACGCTGGGGATCTGTTAGCGATCGCAGATCGTTGCTGGACACTCAACCACGGCGAACTAGAATCAGTAGACCCAAAGTCACTAGAATCCAAAGTTAAAGAACCTCTACCAACGGTGTGAGAGGAGAGCAGGGGGACAAGGAGACAAAGAGAATAACCATCCCCCATGACAAATGACAAATGACAAATGACAAATGACAAACTTATTGCCTGAAATGGCAGAAATCTGGCAGCAAACTCTTAATTGGCAACCAACTGTCCAACAGCAACCGCAATTTCAAAAGCTTTATGAGTTAATCCTAGAAGGTAATCGCCAACTAAATTTAACTCGGATCGTTGACTCCCAAGAGTTTTGGGAAAAACATCTCTGGGACTCTCTGCGAGGAATTGCACCCCTGTTATCAGCAAATTTCTCTCCTGCTTCCCCTACTATCATCGATATTGGTACAGGTGCAGGTTTTCCAGGCATTCCAGTGGCAATTACTGTACCTAATTGCACAATTACTCTTCTCGATTCCACTCGGAAAAAAATTACTTTTCTCGACAATATATTAACTGAACTTGCCCTTACCAATGCCAAAACTCTTGTTGGTAGGGCTGAAGAAATCGGTCAGCACCCTCAACATCGACTAGCTTATGATATTGCATTGATCCGTGCTGTCGGGGCAGTCTCTGTCTGTGCAGAATATACCCTACCACTGCTCAAACAGGGAGGTTTAGCTATAATTTACCGTGGTAATTGGACAGAGGATGAAACAATTGTTTTAAAGAATGCTGTGAAGCACTTGGGTGGTGTCATTGAGTCAATCGAAAAATTTACAACACCCCTGAGTCACAGCATCCGCCACTGTGTGTATTTGCGTAAGGTAGCCACCACTCCAGCTAATTTTCCTCGTGCTGTAGGTGTACCGACTCAAAAGCCTCTTTGAACCGCAAGTGCGAGAAGAAAGACAAAGTATTAGCTCTAATTCCCAAAAATATACCAAGTATCATTCAATACGGTTCGGTTAAAGGAGAAAGGGGAAGAAAAACCTTTGACCCTTAACCTTTAACCTTTTCCCCAAAGGTAATTCTGAGTTCAAAATGCTTATCCGAACCGTATTGAAGTATTATTACTCGGTCGCCAGACTGCAAAATCAGTTTTGCGATTTAAAGTAAATTATTTTCAAAAGATGAATAGTGATTAAATTATCACATCGAAAAACTGGCAACAGAAACAATATTCTGTTGCCAGTTTTTAAGCACCTATAACTCTAAATTTCTGTCTGGTTTCAGGCAAATTTACTTGCTGCTGCAAACCGCTTGTTAATCTCATCCCAATTAACCACGTTCCACCAAGCATCTAAATAATCAGCACGGCGATTTTGGTAATTGAGATAATATGCATGTTCCCATACATCATTACCGAGGATGGGATATTTACCTGCACTTAAGGGACTATCTTGATTAGCTGTAGTTGTCACTTCTAACTTGCCACCTTTATTACGTACTAGCCAAACCCAACCACTACCAAAACGACTAGCACCAGCTTCGTTAAACTGTTTTTTAAAAGCTGCAAAAGAGCCAAAACTTTGATTAATTGCAGAGGCGATATTTCCTGTGGGTTCTCCCCCACCTTTGGGCTTCATAATTTGCCAGAACATTGAATGGTTCACATGACCACCGCCATTATTGCGTACCGTTCTACGAATATCTTGTGGTACATTGTCAATTTTTTGCAACAGTTCTTCAACAGTTTTACCTTTGAGTTCTGGATGTTTCTCTAAGGCTGCATTCAAGTTTTTCACATAAGTTGCGTGGTGTTTGTCGTGGTGAAATTGCATCGTTTTGGCATCGATGTGTGGTTCCAGTGCTTCATAGGCGTAAGGTAGAGGCGGTAATTGGATAGCCCCTGTTGTATTTGGTGTTCTATTTGGTGTTGTGGCGGAAGTTGCAGTGTTTTCTTGAGGAAGTTTCTCTGCCGATGCACAAGCATCTAATGCAAAAGCACCCGCACCTGCTGTCAGTAAAAACAAGAAATGGCGTCGATTAATAGTCATATAAGTTTTTGCAGCTAATCCATTAAGTCTCTATTGCAGTTTTATTTTCTTAGATTCTGGCTACAAAAAATTGGAAATTAGCGATTATTTCTGGTAGTTTAAGAAACTCTTTATAAGATTCTATCCCCAGTTTTGGGATCAAATACAAATAACTGATTTAAATCGAGTTGTAGATAAAGGCGATCGCCTGGACGAAGACGCACATCACCGCTTTCCTGAATATTCAACACCATCGCCGAACCAGGTAAACCAGCACGAATCAAAGTTTCCCTTCCCAAAGGTTCTACAACTTTCACTTCAACTGATAATAATGCTGAGTTTTGAGTACTGTTAGCGATAGGGTGGCGTTCAGACGGTTCTAAGTCAGTGTTTATTTTTATATGCTCTGGACGAATCCCCAAATCATAACTGTATCCCTGACGTAACTGTAATTTTCCTTTTACGTCTGCTGGAATTGCTAATAACTGCCCACTCACATCAAAACTGTTATTTTCATAGATTGCAGGCAAAATATTCATTGGTGGACTGCCTAAAAAAGTTGCCACCATCTGATTAGCAGGACTTGCATAAATAGTTTGGGGATCGCCAATTTGTTGAATCCTCCCACGATTTAGCACAACAATTTTATCAGCCAGAGTCATTGCTTCGACTTGATCATGAGTGACGTAAATTGTTGTAATCCCTAATTCTTGATGTAGCTGTTTCAATTCTGCCCTTGTATCATCGCGCAATTGGGCATCTAAATTAGATAAAGGTTCATCAAGTAAAAACACTTGGGGTTCACGAGCGATCGCTCTTCCTAATGCTACCCTTTGTTGCTGTCCCCCGGAAAGTTGTTTGGGTTTACGATCTAGCAGGTGATCGAGAGAAAGCGATCGCGCCACATTCATCACTCGTTCTTGAATAATTTTCCGGTCAACCTTTCGCATTTGCAACCCAAAGCCGATGTTTTCCGCCACACTCATGTGAGGATAGAGAGCGTAGTTTTGGAACACCATTGCTACATCCCGTTGTCTGGCTGGGATATTATTCACCAAGCGATCGCCAATAAAAAGTTTGCCAGATGTAGCGGTTTCTAAACCAGCGATCGTTCGCAAAATTGTAGATTTACCACAACCCGATGGCCCAACTAAAACCCAAAACTCGCCATCAGGAATTTCAAAGGTAATATCCTCAATAGCGGTGACATTATTGAATCTACGCTTAATATCTTCTAGACGAACGTTTGCCATTAATTTGATTAAAGTTAATAGTTAGGAGTTAGGAGTTAGGAATTTTAAGTTTTGAGTTTTGAGTTTTAAATTAAAAACCTCTTCAACTCATAACTAATAACTTCTAACTCATAACTGTGTCCAAGCTGGGTGAGAGAGTAAAGAAGCAAAGACTCGTACTCCCCGAAGTTGATTTGAGAGGGGTAAGTGACCTCTAGGCGCACTCAAATCCCAGGTAAACCCGTTAGGATATCGCGTCCAGTTATTACCTTCTTTCCAGCCAATTTTCGGCCAGAAATTCTCCCAGTTTTTACCCAAACTTAACCAGATTTCTCGCTGCACTGAAAAACCAAATTTACCTTCGGAGTGGACTAACCAGAGGTTGTTAATGGTTTGCAAGTCAACAGCTGAGGTATTTTCTACCTCAGTAAAGTACAACCATTTTCGTTGTACAGCCGTTGGCCCTGATAGTTCACACATTTTTTCGATGGTGACGCGATCGGCTGCTTGGAAGTCTTGAACAGCTAGTAGCTGTTGCAAAGAATTGTAATTAATCCCGCACTCTGATTTTAGAGGTACAATTCCTTCAGGAAAACAGGAGCGCAAAAATTCTTTGGCTTGAGGTGCATCAGAACTGTAAAGGACTTGGTAAGCTTTGCCATCAATCCAAGTCGCTGGGTTTTCACGTCGTTTCAGTAAAAATTCCATCAACATGTCTAATCCCTCATTACCCAACTCAGCTAACTGTGGGATTATCTGTTGTTGGACTTTTTCAGACCCAGCGATTAACGGTTGTCGGAGGGAGTCGATGTCATTTGCAGGGCCTGATAAAATCATTGGGTCTGTCATGCCATTCTTGTGTTAACGGTCAGTGAAAGAGCGGTAAGCTATCGGGCATTTTCTAAAGTGAAACACTGATAGCGAAAAGTAGTTTACTATTTTTGATCGTACAAAATTGCGATCGCTTCACTGAATCCCACACTTAATCCCCAAATAATGTACAAGGGGAATAGGGGGAAAATCTGTGCCTTATGGCTTGGTGAACAAAAGACATAGCACAATATACAAGCCTGCCACATAAGGTTTTTTGAATAGCAGCGTATCGATTAGGAGTGTGTGAACTATGTACGACAAGATTACCCCCCCCGCAACCGGAGCAAAAATCACCTTCAAAAATGGTGAACCAATCGTACCGGACAATCCAATTATCCCCTTTATTCGTGGCGATGGTACAGGTATAGACATCTGGCCTGCTACCCAAAAGGTGCTAGATGCTGCGGTAGCCAAAGCATATAAGGGTCAGCGTCAAATTAGTTGGTTCAAGGTTTACGCTGGGGATGAAGCTTGTGATTTATACGGAACATATCAATATTTACCTCAAGACACTCTGACAGCAATTGAAGAATATGGTGTAGCTATTAAAGGGCCTTTGACTACTCCCGTTGGGGGGGGAATTCGTTCTTTAAATGTAGCGCTGCGACAAATTTTTGACTTGTATGCCTGCGTGCGTCCTTGCCGTTACTATGCAGGTACACCCTCACCCCACAAAAACCCCGAAAAGCTGGATGTAATTGTTTATCGGGAGAATACGGAAGATATTTATTTAGGCATTGAGTGGCGACAAGGTAGCGAAATTGGCGATCGCTTAATTAAAATTCTCAATGAAGAACTGATCCCCGCCACCCCAGAACACGGAAAAAAACGCATTCCTCTTGATTCTGGAATTGGGATCAAACCCATCAGCAAAACTGGTTCTCAGCGTCTAGTTAGACGTGCCATCAAACACGCTTTGCTATTGCCCAAACACAAGCAACAAGTGACTCTGGTGCATAAGGGCAACATTATGAAATACACCGAAGGCGCTTTCCGCGATTGGGGTTATGAATTAGCGACTAGTGAGTTTCGCCAAGAAACTGTCACTGAACGGGAATCTTGGATTTTGAGTAACAAGGAAAAAAATCCGAATATTTCCTTGGAAGAAAACGCCCGCGAGATCGATCCTGGGTTTGATAGTCTCACCGATGAGAAGAAAGCGCAAATTGTCAAGGAAGTTGAAACTGTTCTTAACACCATTTGGGCAACCCACGGCGATGGCAAATGGAAAGAGAAAGTTTTGGTGAATGACCGAATTGCTGACAGTATTTTTCAACAAATCCAAACCAGACCGGATGAGTATTCGATTCTGGCGACAATGAACTTGAACGGCGATTACTTGTCTGATGCCGCCGCCGCCATTGTTGGGGGATTAGGAATGGGGCCAGGGGCAAATATTGGTGATTCTAGTGCCATATTTGAAGCTACTCATGGCACTGCACCCAAACACGCCGGATTGGATCGGATTAATCCTGGTTCAGTGATTTTGTCTGGTGTGATGATGCTGGAATTTCTAGGTTGGCAAGAAGCCGCAGACCTAATTAAGAAAGGTTTAAGCAATGCGATCGCAAATAGTCAAGTGACTTACGATTTAGCCCGGTTGCTAGAACCACCAGTTGAACCCTTAAAATGTTCTGAATTTGCTGAGGCAATTATTCAGCATTTTGGTTAAGTCTACTAGGGTTAATTAGTCACAAGTCGAATTACCCCACCCTAACCCTCCCCTTGCAAAGGGGAGGGAACCGGATTTTTCTTGTTTCCCCCCAATACATCGGGGGGACTAAGGGGGGTAATTCGACTTGTGTGTACACCGTAGCCTTTACAAGGGGGGATTAAGGGGGGTAATTTGACTTTGGCATTTTATTTGCAAACAATACCAAAATGAGAAATAAAACTGGGGTTTGAGTAAGTCAAAGCTTATTTTGAGAAAGCAAAAGCTGATTTTACTTGCGGAAAACACCAAAATGAGTAAGTCAAAGCTTATTTTGAGTAAGCAAAAGCTGATTTTACTTGCGGAAAACACCAAAATGAGTAAGTAAACTGGGGTTTGAGAAAGCAAAAGCTTATTTTACTTGCGGAAAACACCAAAATGAGAAAGCAAACTGGGGTTTGAGAAAGTCAAAGCTTCTTTTGAGAAAGTAATTGCGGATTTTGCTTATTGAATTTAGTCCAAATATGAAGTTTAGATAAAATTATTGAAAAAATTGCTGAGAAATTTTGAACCGTCAGATTTTAAAGTAGTCAAAAAACAAAATCTCCGGCTTTTCTAAAAAGTCGGAGATTTTTTTGGGGCAATCCCCTATAAAGTTTCCGTTATTCGCCTTTAAAGCGATTGGTAGAGTTATCGAAAACTCGGCGCAAGTTCTTCATTAATTCGGATTTAACCTAATCGGTTTCAAAAGCAAGCTACGCACAGCCTCTTGTAGAGAGGAACAAGCGTCTGGGGATTTAGACCCCAAGACTCTCACAAGCTTATGTCTTGGGGATGGGGTGTTAAATCCTTTAATTTACAATAACCTTTTTAAATTTATTAAGAGAATAATAAAATTTACAGTTGTAAATTAAAGCGGTTTTTGTGTAGAACAATTACAGCTTGATTTTAATTTCTGAATATGCTCTAATTTTAGCAAAGCTTCATCTAAAATTATTTGAGATTTTGGAATTAAGCAACAATTAGGTGCAAATTCTCTAAAACTGGCAGTTACGGAATAAAAGTCAGATTTGAATTTTATTGTAAGCAGTAAAAATAGTTAAATAATAAAACTTCCCTAAATTTGATGTAGCGATCGCTCTACTACAATCTTTTTTTCCTTAATGATTAAGTTGTTTAAGAAACCAATAACATGAGAACGCTATTGGAAGAGCAATTTTTTTAGGCCAATTCTCAAACTCAAGTTTGAATCAAAATAGAACTAAAGTTTCATGAAAAAAAAGTATTTTTTCAAAAGCCATCTTTGTTATTCACTTCTCTCTTCTCTACCACTACTATTAGCATTGCCAATTGCTTTTGGTAGTCAACCTGCTTTTGGTAGTACCTTGAATCGTACACCGATAATTTTGGATGATGATGGTAGTCAGGATGGCATGAATGCTTGGGCGTACATATTGCAAAATCCTAAGTTCGAGGTCAAAGCTATGACCATAAGTCAGGGATTAGCCCGCCCTCAAATATTTGGCAATAATCTCATGCGGATGCTGGCAGGACTGGGAATAACTGGGATACCTGTTGCTGTTGGTAGGGAAACACCCTTGTCAGGGAATAATACTTTCCCGGATGCATTTCGAGCAGATACAGATACATTTTGGGCTCCTTTTACCAACCTGCCAGATCAAGCCCTTGAAACTGTTGATCAAAGAAGTGCAGCTCAACTGCTTGTAGACACAATAAATCAGTCGCCAGAACCAGTCGAGATTTTAATGACTGGTTCTGCGACAAACATAGCAGATGCACTGACAATCGACCCAAGTATCGCTAAAAAGATTTCGCGCCTGGAAATTATGGGCGGTGCAGTCTTTGTTCCAGGAAATCTCAGAGAACATCTTGACCCGATATTGAAACAAAACCTAGTTTCTGAGTTTAATATCTGGATTGATCCGGTAGCAGCACAAAAGGTCTTTTCCGCAGGATTGCCAATATCTCTAACTCCATTGGATGCAACTAACCAAATTGGGTTTACTCGAGCAGACCAAGCAGCATGGAAAGCAACTGGAACTCCTGAGAGCATTCTGGCATCACAATTATTGGACTATGCTCTGACAAATATTTCTGGAAATGACCCGTTGATTCCTAACCCAGCTTGGGATTTAGTTGCAGCTATTAACCTCAGCGAACCATCATTTTGTCAACCTACACCGTTACACATAGAAGTAAATATCGATGGAAAACCAGAGGTCAACCAGGGTCAAACTCTTGCTATTCCCAATCAACCACCAAATACTAATGTTTGCTTAAATCCTAGTTTGGCCAATTTGCCATTTAGCAGCCAAGAGTTATTCTCAAATAAGGCTAAACCGCACCCTGTGCCAGAAGCTAATTCCGGGCTAGGGTTGTTGGCTGCTGCGGCAAGTGCTGTTTTGTTGCGAAAGCGTTCAAATAGGCAAACTGCCAAGAAACTTCGCAAGGGTTTTCATTTGGAAACTATTTCTTAAAGCTTAAATATACACAAGTCCTAAAAACCTAGCTTGATAAAACTTTCCTCGTTCCCAGTCTCCGACTGGGAATGCATTCATTGAGTCAGAGACTCAATGCCAGATTAGAGGCAGCAGCCCCAACGAGGAGCATTCCCATGCGCTTCATGGGAACGAGAGAACAATGGAAAATCAAACTTTTTTTGACTTGTGTATACACGGTAGGGGTTAGGGTGGGGTAAAACTGACGCAAAAACTAGGTGAGTAAACTATTTCAGACTTGTGTATACACCGTAGATTAAAGACAGTGAGGGGTTCGTCGAACTCAATTACACTAATTGCTTTAACTGTGATTTCGCTAATTTATCAGGTGCGATCGCTCCATTCTCTGTAATGATGGCTGTAATCAATTCGGCTGGGGTGACATCAAAAGCTGGGTTGTAAAAATCTACACTTTCAGGTGTGAGAATAGTATCGCCAACTTGATAGATTTCTGTTGGTTCGCGTTCTTCGATGGGAATTTGGCTGCCATCGGCTAATTCAAAATCAACGGTGGAAAGGGGCGCAGCGACAAAGAAGGGGATATTATGGGCTTTAGCTGCGATCGCTACACTATATGTACCAATTTTATTGGCAGTGTCACCATTAGCAGCAATGCGATCGGCACCCACAACTACAGCATGAATCAAACCTTGTTTCATACAATGGGCTGCCATATTATCAGTAATTAATGTCACTGGAATCCCTTCTTGCACGCATTCCCAAGTGGTGAGTTTTGCGCCTTGCAAGCGGGGACGGGTTTCGTCAGCAAATAAACGTTCTAAACGTCCTTCTCTCCAAGCAGAACGCACAACACCCAAAGCTGTGCCATAACCAGCAGTAGCTAATGCACCGGCGTTACAGTGGGTAAGCAGCCTCAGCTTTTCTGGGGTAGACGGTAAAACAGCCAAACCATTGTCGCCAATCGCTTGACAGGTTTGCAAATCTTCACTATTGATTGCTTGGGCTGTTTGAAAAAGGGTTTGCTTGATGTCTTCTACTGTTCCTAGCGTTTCGTAGGCGGCTTTCAGCATCCGGCTAATTGCCCAAAATAAATTTACCGCCGTGGGACGAGTAGAACGTAACAATTGGGCTACTTTATCTAAGTGTTGCAGAAATTCGTGGCGATCGCTTGTCTCAATTTCTCTTGCACCAAGATACATTCCATAAGCCGCAGCCACACCAATTGCTGGCGCACCTCGCACAATCATCGTTTTAATTGCCCGCGCCATATCTTCACTGCGGTGAATTTCCACAAATATATATTCGTTTGGTAAGCGAGTTTGATCAATTAGTGACACTGAGTTGTTATGCCAAATGACCGGATAAACCTGGTTTGTCGAAGGTGTCATAGAAAAAGGTAATTAATGGATAGGCAATATTTTTTACTTTAATGCACCCTGATGATTTCATTCTTAAACTGATTAAACGTTCTGGGTATGGATTTAAAAGCTTTGAAAATTTTAGAGTCAGATGCTCTTATTAAATTGGTATTTTATTCACTACTTTAGTATACTTAAGCACCAAGTAATCAAAAAAAATAGAGCAGTTGCACTGTAATACAACTGCTCTAAAAACTACTTAGATAGATATTTTCTACCTATCCACAGACCCCATAATTACGTCAACACTGCCAAGAATCACCACAATATCTGCAACCTTCATCCCGCGCAGTAAATGTGGAACAATCTGGAGATTGTTAAAATCTGCTGCACGAATCTTCCAACGTGCAGGGAAGACGTTATCATCGCCAACCAAATAAATTCCCAATTCACCTTTGCCACTTTCTACACGAGCGTAGATTTCACCCTTGGGTATCTTAAAAGTGGGGGAAACTTTTTTACCGATGAATTGGTAATCAAATGCGTCCCACTCGGATTTTTTACCTGCGGCTAAACGCTTGGCTTCTAGATTTTCGTAAGGGCCGCCAGGAAGTCCTTTAATTGCTTGGCGAATAATTTTCACAGATTCGCGCATTTCCCGCATCCGCACTACGTAACGGGCAAAGCAATCACCGGCAGTTTCCCACTGCACATCCCAGTCGAAATCGTCGTAGCATTCGTAATGGTCAACTTTCCGCAAATCCCATTGCACGCCAGATGCGCGTAACATTGGGCCAGAAAGTCCCCAGTTGATTGCTTCTTCACGGGTGATAGTACCAATACCCTCAACGCGTCGCCGGAAGATGGGGTTATCGGTTACTAAGCGTTCGTACTCATCAACTTTTGGCAATAAGTAGTCGCAGAATTCCAGACATTTATCCACCCAACCGTAAGGTAAATCGGCTGCTACCCCACCAATGCGGAAGTAGTTGTTATTCACCATCCGATAACCTGTAGCAGCTTCCCACAAATCATAAATCATCTCCCGTTCCCGGAACTGATAGAAGAAGGGAGTTTGTGCGCCTACGTCAGCAAGGAAGGGGCCAAACCATAGCAAGTGGTTAGCGATGCGGTTCAACTCCAGCATGATGACGCGGATGTAGCTAGCGCGTTTGGGGACAGCGACACCTGCAAGCTTTTCTGGGGCGTTAACAGTGACAGCTTCGTTGAACATTCCCGCCGCGTAGTCCCAGCGACTAACGTAAGGAACGTACATTACATTAGTACGGTTCTCAGCAATTTTTTCCATTCCTCGATGCAGGTAGCCGATGACCGGTTCACAGTCAACAACATCCTCGCCATCCAGAGTCATGATTAGCCGCAGAACCCCGTGCATTGAGGGGTGGTGTGGCCCCATGTTTAGCACCATTGGTTCAGTGCGGGTTTCTAGTCTGGTCATAGATTTTGTGTTCTCCCGTTGTGTTCGTGTAGCGTGCCGAAGGCAAATTTTGAATTGAACCGCTTAGATGCCAACCAGAATGTTTTAGTTTGTTGCACTTCTTCAACTATTATATGGAAGCTCGATATCCACTTAATTGAGGCATCGGATTTTTTTCACCTCATTATTCTGCCGCAAGGGGAAAAGGGAAAATAACTTATGCCCAATGCCTAATGCCCAATGCCCCACGACTTCTGAGTTTTTACGTAAGCCATACAGATATTGTGTCAGCTATATTACAGTTTTATAGTGCTGATACATATTTATGACTTTCAATCAAGAGCGTTTTGATAAGCTAATTCAGAAGTTAGAAGTTTTTGCTAATAAACAACCGCGTCTTTATAAATTGCACGTTGCTTTTTTGGCTACTTTAGGGTACGCATATATATTTTTGGTTATAGCTGTAACATTAACTCTGCTGGTAGGTATTATCTTTTTGATGTTTGAGGCTCATTCATTTAATGCCTCCTCTTTGAAAGGTGTTGTGTTTTTGTTGGCGTTCGCATTGGTGTTAGTGCGATCGCTTTGGGTTTCCTTTCCCCCACCTACAGGTTTACCATTGCAACCCAAAGATGTACCCAATCTCTATTCTTTAACTAACGAAATCTCATCGAAGCTACAAGCTCCCCGGTTTCACCACATCTTGCTGACTAACGATTTTAATGCAGCAGTTGTCCAAAGACCACGCTTAGGTTTGCTGGGATGGCAGCAAAATTACTTAATTGTAGGTTTACCGCTAATGCTAGCACTGCCACCCGAACAATTTCGTGCTGTCTTAGCCCATGAACTAGGACATTTATCAGGAAATCACAGCCGTTTTAGCGGTTGGATTTATCGCCAACGTGAAACATGGTATCGCATTATTAAAGGGTTACGACAAGGTGGAAATGAAGTATCATCGTTAATCTTTGAGCGGTTTTTGACATGGTACAGTCCGTTTTTTAATGCCTATTCTTTTGTGTTAGCACGGATGGATGAATATGAAGCGGATAGATGTGCCGTTGAGCTAACGGGAGAAAAAAATGCTGCTGAAACATTGATAAATGTGGAAGTCAAAGCTAGATTTATAGAAAGATATTTTTGGTCTAGCATCTATAAACAAGTTGAAACAGAAATCGAACCACCAAAAATGACTTATATGGCTATGCAACAGGCTTTAAGTCAGAGACTTCATCAGGAAATCACAAGTACTTATTTAAGTGAAGCTTTAACGGAAAAAACCAACAATGCTGATACTCATCCTTGCCTGAAAGATAGACTAAAAGCTTTGGGATACATCCTCAATTCTCAGCAGGAATTAGCTATATTTGCACCAATTGAAATCAGTGCTGCTCAGAAATTTTTGGAAAATAGGTTAGAAAAATTCATCGCACATTTTAGTCAAGCTTGGCGAGAAGAAATAGCAACACCTTGGCGACAGAAATATGCTGATTTCCAAAATTCAATAGCTACTTTAAAAGATTTAAATCAAAAAGCAAAAATACAACAACTAACTTTAGATGAAGCTACTCAACGAGCCTTTTTAACATTTGAGTTTGATGGTGAAGAAGCGGTTATACCACTATTACAAGAAATTATTCATCGTGATGCTCGCCACGCCTCAGCTAATTATTTACTAGGTCAAATATTATTAAAAAAACAAGATGCGACTGGAATAGAATACATTGAGAGAGCAATAGAGCAAGACTCAAGTATAGTTATAGAAGGTTGTCAGACAATTTGCTATTTTCTTCAAAAACAAGGAAAAATTAAGGAAGCAAAATCTTATCAAGAACGTGCCGTAAATTATCATGAATTAATTTTGAAAGCACAGCAAGAACGTTCCAGTGTGAGAGAAAAGGATAAATTGGAATCTCATACTGTTTCAGATATAGATGTAAATAAGCTTCGTCAGCAGTTTTCTCATCACTCGGATATAAAAACTGCTTACTTGGTGCAAAAAAATATGCAATTTTTTCCTGAAAAACCATTTTACGTTTTAGCTTTGAAGCGGGAAGTTACTTTTTTAGAAGGTCTTGAGAAACCCGATCACTCTAAACTTGTGAACAGCTTGTTACAGGAAAACGAATTTCTCGATAATGTATTCATTTTTATTTTAAATGACCATTTAAATATGGAGAAAAAATTAAAAGTGATACCAAATTCGATGATTTACCAAAAGAAAGGTAAAAAATAGCACTACAAATGCTTAAATCTCAACAATGAAAGCTGACGCTGAGTGTTGAGTTTATGATATTTTCTTTTGTATCTTAGTGGTTTAAAAACTATTTTTTAGCTAGGAACCACAAAGACACAAACAAAAGAATACATAATTAAAGTTCATCTGTGGTTTTTTGCCCTAAGTCTCATGAATCGTCAGCTAGCTATTGAAGAACCGATATTTTCCCATCTACCAGTGTTACCGCAGGAAACGATTGCAGGTCTAGCGGTATCTCCAGGAGGTCATTATCTTGATACGACGGTAGGCGGTGGAGGTCACAGCCGTTTGATTTTAGCAGCTGCGCCAGATGTACAAGTAACGGCAATTGACCAAGATGAGGATGCTTTAGCAGCAGCGAGGAAAGAATTAGCTGAGTTTGGCGATCGCGTACAATTTATTTATAGCAATTTTGCTGACTACGAGTTCCCCCCTAATACTTTCGATGGTATTTTAGCCGATTTGGGGGTAAGTTCTTACCATTTAGATCAAGCAGAAAGGGGTTTCAGCTTTCGCCAAGCTGCAAATTTGGATATGCGAATGGATCGAGGGCGATCGCTAACTGCTGCTGATGTAATTAATAATTGGGATGAAGCAGAATTAGCAGATATTTTCTTTAAGTACGGTGAGGAGAGATTATCGCGGCGCATTGCTCGTCGTATTGTAGAACGGCGACCGTTGCACACGACTACAGAATTAGCTGAAGCGATCGCTTCTTCAGTTCCCCCGAAATACCGTTATGGGAGAATTCACCCGGCTACCCGTGTTTTTCAAGCTCTGCGAATTGTCGTCAACGATGAGTTAAAATCCCTAGAAACCTTTTTGGATAAAGCACCAAATGCCCTTGTTCCTGGTGGCAGAATTGCGATTATCAGTTTTCACAGTTTGGAAGACCGTCCGGTGAAACACGGTTTAAGAAATTCACCTTTATTAAAAGTATTAACAAAAAAACCAATTATTGCTCAAGAAGAGGAAATTAGTCAGAATCCGCGATCGCGATCGGCCAAACTAAGGATAGCCCAAAAGCTGGTGTAACTACAATGCAGCGTTAAACTGTTCCATCTCAACGATCTGTTAACCTAACGTTGTTGAAGAGTTAAAAAAGAGTAGATGGAAATTATTAATCTGTTTACGGCAGGTGGCATAGTGATGTGGCCTCTGCTGGCGTTTTCCTTGTTAGGCGTGGCGCTAATTATCGAACGGATCATCTTTTGGGTAAGGATAAATAATCGGCAAAATAAGGTAGTGCGAGAAGTATTACAGCTTTATCGCCTTGATAATGTAGTTGGTGCTTTAGATCAATTGCACAAAAATGCTGATTTACCCATTGCTCGGATTTTTTTAGCAGCTTTAGAATTAGAGGAGCCAACACCAGAGGAATTTCGTTTGGCATTAGAAAGTGAAGCACAAGCCGAAATCCCCTTACTCAAGCGATCGCAAAATATTTTTGAGACAATTATTGGTCTTGCGCCCCTATTAGGACTTTTAGGAACTGTATTAGGATTAATTAACTCCTTTGCCTCTCTGAATATCGGAGATGTGGGAGGTAGTAAAACAACAGGTGTGACAGCTGGAATTAGTGAAGCTTTAGTATCCACAGCATCAGGATTGGTAGTGGCAATCTTTACACTTTTATTTGCCAATACCTTCCGAGGACTCTACCAGCGGCAGATTGCCTGGATTCAAGAATATGGCGGACAGTTAGAATTACTCTACCGCCGTCGCTACGAAAGAGGAGATAAATCATATCTGCCGAATAAAGAAAGCGGAACTGGGTAATTGTAAATTAGAAATCGGTAATTGCGATTAGTTCATTATTTGTTACCGATTTTGCTCTAAAACTTTTGACTCTAATAGTATTCTAAAATAACGAACAGCTTTGTTCGCTACAGTTATTGAGGAAATATTCCATGACTATTTGGGTAAATGAGCAAATCGATCCGTCTGGGATGATTCATGCCTGTATTGCCACTTGTAATGAATCTCAAGCCAAAGATTGTCATGATTCATTTCAGAATAATTTGACCGAGAGGCAAAAGGCCTCAGGTTGGATGGCGCGATTGCGGACAGTCGATTCTTGGGATGAAGTGCCGGTGAATTCTTTAAAACTCAATTAATTGGGTGCTATAGAAATTAGGCTGCATAGCTGAAGTATCTCCTGGCAGACATAACTAATTTTGTTATTTTCTGCTTACTCCAACCTGCTTTGCTTTTTTAGGATTTTGATCAAACATATTTCATCTGCATAGGTGTAGCCCGCACTTCGGCAAGCTCAGTGACCACCATAGACATCGCTTGTCTATTAAACGCTGTATCTATGCTAATGCCTACAGCGATCGCAGCAAATTTCATGAGAACAGGTTAATAAAGGATAAAATTCGGATTAAATTTCTCAAATTATTATTAACTACTTCCAAAAAAAGTAACATATTATAGAAAAATGATGATTTTTCTTAACTTTTAAGAGGTATCATCTATACCGTAGATTAAATTAAAAAATTTGTATAAGCCGAATCAATTTAGTGAACTATCCCAAAGTTTACACTTCGGAGCAAGCCTGTCCCATTAATTTAGTTGGCGAAACAGGGCAAGCGGTTCAAATTTCAATTCATGCTCCCAGTCAATATATCTGTGCCAACTGCGAACGGATATTACCAGATTGGAAACGGCAGCCATTTTTACGAGTAGTGATTGTATTACAACAATCGCGTTATCAATTAGTCGAAAAGACAGCAGAAGTGGAGTCAGAGAAAGAACGCTTGCGAGAAAAGTTTATGAGATTCGGCTGTGATTTAGCATTTAATTTGCGCGATCGCGGCTATTTAACAGACTTGATTGACCCTCGTACAGGCTATCCTTTACTGTCTCATCCCGGAGCAATTCCCCACGATGACACAGCAGTTGTCAAAGCTTTGCTCAATTATCCAGTGATTAAAAATCAATGTCGTGTGTTAGTTCATCCCGATTGGGGTGCAGCAGTTTATCCTAGTATTTTGATATCAGAAGCTCCCCCAATTGTGATCGAATGGGTTACAAAAGGCGTAGCATCCATGCATGGGTGGAAAGAAGTTGATTATTAGTCATTTGTCATTTGTCATTTGTCCTGAGTTTCGACTGCGCGGTAATTGAGCGACTTGTACTGAGCGTAGTCGAAGTAAGTCGAGATTCAACTACCGCGTAGTCAGTCGTTGGCATGGTAACAGAGCGTAGTCGTACCCCTCCGGAGAAGCAAGCTACGCGCAGCGTCTCGTAGAGAAAGAAGTGCAGCCTCTTCAAGAGTTGTATTGGTCATTAGGTATGTAAAGACCTATATCAGCACTTGTCTCTCCAAACACATTCTTCTAAGAAGCTAGGATAGTCGAACTTGCTTTGAACTTGTTCTAGCATATCGCCCAACTTAGGGAGGACAATACTACCAGCTTTAATAGGGGAATACCGTTCATCGGCAACTTAGAGAGCGGGAATCATAGCATTGAAATGCAGTCAAAATTGACTCATTTTAAGGAGTATGCAGTTTTATATTACCAGTCAAGAATTAAGTAATTTAAGAGGTCAGGATAATCAGGAAAATCATGAATTTATTTAAGGATTTTCCTAATAGGATTTTTTTATTCAAGGTTAATCTTATGAAAGGTTGCCAAATAAAATATTTATTGTATAAATTCTATAAGTCCAATTATTTTCAAAAACTTTTTATCAAGCTTAAGTTATGATAGACTACAGTTAGCTTGATTGGATGCAGGAGTATAGAAGAATTCAAATTATAAAACTATTTATTTTATATATATTAGACTTCTGGGCATTTGTCGGGAAAAGGGGGAAAGGTTCTGTATTGTCCCCTTCCCCTTTAACATGAACCCCTTTTTCCCCCTCTTGCAAAAAGCACTTTTGCAAGAGGTCTATTAATCTTTTATTGATAATTTACATGTACAAAATAAAATTGATATTTGCTAATCTGCTTTGACCTTTGTCGCTATTTAAAATCTTGCTAGATTCTTTATTATTTCTTGATAAAACATCATTAATTCTACCCATGCAGTCAGAGTTAAAATGATTGATATTAGAGAAGGCATGAAGAAATCTAAAAGAATAAACATAGTATGTTTAGCAGCCAAGTCAGTATTCTCGGTTATGAAGTTAGCGAAGAAATTTATAACGGTTCTCGAACTATAGTTTATCGGGGATATCGGAAAACTGACTCCTTACCAGTGGTGATTAAACTGCTGAAAAATCCTTATCCTAGCTTTAGCGAACTCGTACAATTTCGTAATCAGTACAGCATTACCAAAAATCTTAACTATCCCGGAATTATACAAACTTACAGCTTGGAACCGTATCAAAACGGCTATGTGTTGGTAATGGAAGACTTTGGGGGAATATCCCTTTCTGAATGGAGGGGTAAAGAAGGGAAGACAGGGGGAGAACCACAAAATCTAATTAAGTTTTTACAAATTGCAATATCTTTGTGTAATACCTTAAATTATCTCTATCATCATAATATTATTCATAAAGATATTAAACTCGCAAATATTCTACTTCATCCCGAAACAAGACAAGTAAAATTAATCGACTTTAGTATTGCTTCTCTTCTTCCCAGAGAAACTCAAACAATAATTAATCCTAATTTATTAGAAGGAACTCTAGCTTATTTATCTCCTGAACAAACTGGGCGGATGAACCGAGGGGTAGATTATCGCAGTGATTTCTATTCTTTGGGTGTGAGTTTTTACGAATTGCTGACTGGAGAATTACCTTTTCAATCAGATGATCCAATGGAGTTGGTGCATTGTCACATTGCGAAAATGCCGACCCTATTAGGTAACAGAGAAGATATTCCCCAGGTATTCTCTGATATCGTCATGAAATTAATGGCAAAAAATGCTGAGAATAGATATCAGAGTGCTTTAGGATTAAAGCATGATTTAGAAGAATGTTTATATCAAATCCAAGAAACCGGAACAATTACATATTTTGAAATTGCCAAAAGAGATATTTGTGACAGATTTATTATTCCAGAAAAATTATATGGTCGAGAAACGGAAGTCGAGAAACTACTAAAAGCCTTTGAGAGAGTATCTGCTGGAAACAGCGAAATGATCTTAGTTGCAGGGTTTTCCGGTATTGGTAAAACTGCGGTAGTTAATGAAGTTCATAAACCTATTGTCAAACAACGCGGTTATTTTATTAAGGGCAAATTTGACCAATTTAACCGAAATATTCCCTTTTCGGCGTTTGTACAGGCTTTCCGCGATTTAATAGGGCAATTACTTACTGAAAGCGCTCAACAAATCAAACAATGGCAAAATAAAATTACTGGAGCATTAGGTGATAACGCCCAGGTAATTATTGAAGTGATTCCGGAGTTAGAACTAGTTATTGGCAAACAATCTCCTGTGCCAGAAGTATCAGGCATTGCAGCACAAAATCGATTTAATTTACTATTGCAAAAATTTATTGAATTATTTACTGATAAAGAACATCCACTGGTGATATTTTTAGATGATTTACAATGGATTGATTCTGCCTCATTGAAACTCCTGCAATTTTTAATGAGTGAGGTAAATTATGCCTCTTTACTAGTCATTGGTGCCTATCGAGATAATGAAGTTTCTGCAACCCATCCTTTAATGTTGACATTGGATGACATCAAAAAAAACGGTGCAAAAATTAATACTATTACTCTCAAGCCACTGAATGAATCTAAATTAAATCAGTTAGTAGCTGACAGTTTAGATTGCACAGAAAATCTAGCTTTACCACTGTCAAAATTAATTTATCAAAAAACTCAAGGCAATCCATTTTTTGCTATACAATTTATCAAAGCATTACATCAAGATGCCTTGATTTATTTTAATTATGAGCAAGGTCATTGGCAATGTGACATAGCAGAAATTAATCAGCGATCGCTCGTCAATGATGTAGTTGAATTTATGGCATTACAATTACAAAGGTTGCCAAAATCAACTCAAGATGTTTTGAAATTAGCTGCGTGCATAGGTAATCAGTTTGATTTAGAAACCTTAGCAATTGTTTCTCAACAATCAAAAATAGAAACAGCAGCCTGTTTATGGAGTGCCTTACAGGATGGTTTAATTTTACCCCAAAGTGAGATTTATAAGTTTTTCGTTGGGTCAGAAAATCAAGCTTTTCTTCAACACAATTCTGAAATTATTGTATATAAATTTCTGCATGATCGCATTCAACAAGCAGCCTATTCTTTGATTCTTGAAAGCCAAAAGCAAGCAACTCACTACCACATTGGTAAACTACTGTTAGGAAATCTATCAACCGCAGAACTAGAGGACAGAATCTTTGATGTAGTTAACCAAATCAACATTGGGAAATCTCTACTTCCAGATGAAAGTGAGAAAAAACAGCTTGCGGAACTCAATTTAACTGCGGGTGAAAAAGCGAAAGCTTCCACAGCCTATGAAGCAGCAAAGACTTATTTTCAAATCGGGATTAACTTGCTGGATCAAGATGCTTGGACTGCTGCCTATCGTCTCGCCTTTGATCTCCATTTCAATTTAGCAGAAGCCGCGTTGATGAGTGGAGATTTCCAGTCGTTAGACGAAACGGTATTAACCTTACTCAAATTTGCCAACTCAAATATCGATCAAGCCAAAATTTATGTTTTGAAGGTTGATCAGTACTCCTTGCAAGGGCAGTTTGTAGAATCCATCCAGGCAGGTTTGGAAGGGTTACGAAGTCTTGGTATTACAGTTGACCGAGATATCTTGAGGCAATTGGCTCAAGAAGAGTTTGCCGTTGTTGAAGACAGCTTGAAAAATCGCTCGATTGCCACTTTGCTAGATTTGCCTGCTGCAACGAATCCAGAAGTTCGAGCCGCGATCGAATTATTAATTATTCTGCAACCACCAGCCTATATTGTCTCTGATTTTGATCTGTACAGTTTCGCGACCTTCCGGGCTGTCCGTTTATCGATTGAGCAGGGTAACACTGCTGAATCCATTAAAGCGTATGTTTCCTACGGTTTTCTAATTGGACTGATGCATAGTCAATACCAGCGCGGACTTGAGTTTGCTGACCTTGCTCTGCAATTAAGCTATAAGCTCAATAGTAAATTTCAACAATCCAGAGCTTGCTTTATCTTCAGTTACGCTATTCAAGTTTGGGCAAAACCAATACAAGGAGCAGCTGAAATCAACTATCAAGGGTTTCTAGCAGGATTGGAATCTGGAGAAATTATCCATGCTGGATACAATCTCTACGGTAATATTCTGAATCGGCTATTTCAAGGTGAAAACCTGGCAGATATTGCAATTGATATTGATAAATATTGGCTGATTGGAGAGAAATTAAAGCATGATTTTTTGCTGAGTATCCTTGCTGCTAGCCGTTTCTTTGTTAACCAACTCTCGCAATCTTTAGATGAGTCAGAACCAGATTTGGTACAAGCAGAGCAGGCTTGGGTTGAACGTTCTAAGGCATTGAAATCCTATACAGCCCTCGGCACCTACTACATTCTGCAAATGTATCGAGCTTGCCTAATTCAAGGCTGCAAGCCGGATATTCACTATCTAACAGAAGCACGGAAATTTCTCAATGGTTGTGCCGGATTTACCACGTCTGCCGGTTACTATTACTACGGTTCTCTGATTATGTGCAACTACTATCCAAGTTTGCCAGAAGCAGAGCGTAGCGATGTCTTACAGCAGATCGAAACCAATCAAGCCCAACTCAAAATCTGGTCAGAAAGCTGTTCAGAAAACTTCTTGCATAAGTATTTGCTGGTCGAAGCAGAACGATCGCGGATTGCCGAAAAATACCTAGAAGCCATGAACCTTTACGATCGCGCCATTGCCGAAGCTAAAGCCAACGGTTATCTGCAAGAAGAAGCGATCGCTAACGAACTCACTGCCAAATTTTACCTGGAACTGGATAAAGAAAAAGCAGCCCAAGGATATATGCAAGAAGCATACTACTGCTATGCTCGGTGGGGAGCAAAAGCTAAAATTGATGACTTAGAAAAACGCTATCCTGAATTACTCCAGCCCATTCTACATCAACAACAATTCAACTTTAATTCCCTAGAAACCATCGCTCCTATTACCTACAGTTCGATATCTTTATCCAGCCAAACTTCCATTATTAGTAGGGACAATATTTCCAACACCTTAGACTTTATGTCTATTCTGAAAGCGGCTCAAGCTATTTCTAGTAGCATTGAATTCGATGAAATTATTGCTAGCTTGACGAAAATTATTCTCGAAAACTCTGGAGCAAAAAAATTTGCTTTAATTCTTTCTGAAAATGGAAACTTAAAACTCAAGGCAATTACCTTTATTAATCACCAAGACAATTTTTCAACTCCAATAAAAACTATTCTTAAATCACAATTAATAGATACTTATGAAGATATTCCTAGAAAAATTATCAATTATGTCAAAAATACTAAAAAGACAGTTGTTATAGATAATTGCCAAACAGATGTAGCTGGGTTACTTGGAGAATACCTGCTCAAATTTAAACCCCAGAGTGTACTTTGTATGCCGATTATTAATCAAGGACATTTAGTGGGTATTCTCTATTTAGAAAATAAATTAGTAGCAGGGGTATTTACTAGCGATCGCATCAAAGTTATCCAAATGTTATCTGTGCAAGCTGCCATCTCTCTAGAAAATGCTCGTCTTTATCAAGAATCTCAAGAAAAAGCTCAACAGATTCAACAAACCCTCCAGCAGCAAAAAACCTTATTTAATGTTGTGAATCAGATCCGAGAGTCTTTAGATTTAGGTGCAATTTTTCGTGCAGTAACTCAAAATATTCGCTCAATCCTTAATGTCTCTCGCGTCGGAATTTATCAATTTGATCTCGGAGTAAATTACGAATATGGTGAATTGATTGCCGAAGATGTCCTACCCCAATTCCCTTCTGGTTTAGCTATAAAAATTCAAGACCATTGTTTTGGAGAGAACTATGCAACCCTGTACAAACAGGGACGATTTTGTACAATATCAGATATTGAAACCGCAGAAGTTTTAGATTGTCATCGGGTAATTTTGCAACAGTTTCATGTTAGAGCATCATTGGTTGTACCAATTATGCAAGATGACGAACTGTGGGGCTTACTCTGCATTCACCAATGCGATCGCCCGCGTCACTGGCAACCTTCCGAGATTGAATTTGCCCAACAAATTGCTGCACAAATGGGAGTTGCACTCCAACAAACCGATCTACTGCTGGAAACTCGCCAACAAGCGAGCCAATTAGAAGAAACACTCCAAAATCTCAAAGAAACTCAACTTCAACTAGTACAAAAGGAAAAAATGTCTGCGTTGGGAAATCTTGTTGCAGGGGTAGCTCATGAAATGAATAATCCTCTTGGTTTTATTTCTGCTAGTCTTGAACAAAGCAAACCTGTATTTGCAGATATTCTTAAACATCTGAAACTATATCAAGAAAGTCTGCCAAATCCAAAAGAGGAAATTATTAAACACGCCGCAGAAATCGACTTGGAATATAGCTTAGAAGATTTGCCCAAGATGATTGATTCCATGATGATAGCGTGTGACAGGCTGAAAAATATCAGTACCAGTCTCCGCACTTTCTCTCGTGCCGATCAAGACTACAAAGTACCTTTTAATATCCATCAAGGCATTGATAGTACTATTCTCATTCTCAAACATCGTCTGAAGGCAAACGAACAACGTCCCGCCATTGAAGTTATCACAAACTACGGTAATTTACCTCAAGTAGAATGTTTTCCCGGTCAATTAAATCAGGTATTTATGAACATACTCGCGAATGCTATTGATGCCTTGGATGAATCAAATACAGATCGGAGTTTTGGGGAGATTAAAGCCAATCCTAATCGGATTATCATAACCACCACATTATTACAAAACAAACAGGTTGAAGTGAAGATTGCTGATAATGGTCAAGGCATGAGTGAATCAGTTAAACAAAAAGTGTTTGACCACTTGTTTACTACGAAAGGAGTTGGTAAAGGAACGGGATTAGGATTAGCGATCGCTCAGTCTATTGTTGTAGAAAAACATGGTGGAACTTTGGATGTCAATTCTACCCCAGGTCAAGGAACAGAATTTGTGATTACCTTACCGATTCTGGCTCAGACTCAAAGTTAACTTAGTCGAAAGTGTGATTTCAGTTAACCACCGCCAGTCAATCGCACACCACAGACGTACACCCGCTATCATTGTTAACCCAATACGGTTCAGTTAAGGCTAAAACTCTGTTATCGAATTTTTTAACGAACCGCTTTCTCTACGAGAGGCTTTCGCCAACGCCTAGCATCTCGTAGAGAAGGCGCAGAAAACGCAGAGATACTATGCAATATAAAACTGCCCTAGACGTAAGCCAGAGCAGTTTTTGATAGAAGTAAATTGTATAGGAGACTTTTACTGTTGTCCCCGGTTTATCCATAATAAATATTGTTATACAATACTATTCACCTCAAACTTCGTGCTTTACGCAAAAAACGAATAATCTTTAAGTTGGCATTACAAAGTTTAGACGATGTTTTTCTAGCAACTGAGGCTGGGAAATAACTCGCGCCTTATGTATAGCCGTAGTCACATAGGTTAGGACAATGTTAATTGCTCAAAGGTTTGAAACGACTGGGTTTTTGTTCAGCACTCAGCACTCAGCACTCAGCACTCAGCACTCAGCACTCAGCACTCAGCACTTTGCTATATATAGCGATAAACAGTTTGGCTACAAGAGTTTTTATTATAAGTACACCTATTGATGGCTAGATGCTCTTCCTGATAATTTTACCTACGGTACGGAGTCTGTGATTTGCTGCCTCAGCCTCATTTAATGCCAGTTGCTTTGTCTCCAAACCTTGAGCGTGAGCTTCTTTTCTGCTCTCTTGGGTGTTAATGATAAATATTTAACCGGACGCTATATGACAGATTAATAGTGCAGACCTACCCAAACTGAGTTGAGTTAGGCTGTAAATACACGTGTGCAGCTAGATTATAATTAAGTTATTATATATCCGAAATATTACTGTGATTTTTGAAGCTTTTTATATATGTAAATGGTTGATTTCAGAAAATATACGGTAACAATAACCAAAGCGATCGCGGTACTTTAATTTTAATAAATCTTATATTATTCAAATTAAAAAACTCAGAAAAGATGACGAACACAGAATGTAGAAGCTCAAGCTACTACTCGATTCTAGGCTAAAACTAGTACGGTAAAACTCTGACGAATGCCAAACGTAGTTCTCCTTTAGAAAATGAAATCCACTAGATGTATGCGCATCTAGAAGAGGACTGAGGCTAAAAACCTCTTCTTTCGCACTTCAGGCTTTGGTGAAGACTTGTGCAATGTGTAGGTTTTTATGATGGAATTTTTAAATAATTTTTTCTCTACTAGCCAGTTTATTCCCCACGGACATTGCTACCTCTGGAAACCAGGATTGGTGTGGTTGCATCTGATTTCAGATGTGTTAACTGGACTTGCTTATTATTCAATTCCAGTGATGTTGGTTTATTTTGTTCGTAAACGACGAGATATGCCATTTGGCTGGATATTCTTAATGTTTGGCGCATTCATCGTTGCTTGTGGCACTACTCATTTAATGGATGTATGGACGCTTTGGTATCCTACCTATTGGCTATCAGGGTTATTCAAAGCTATCACCGCTTTTGTTTCCGTATTAACGGCTATAGAGCTTGTGCCATTAATACCACAGGTGCTGGCTCTACCGAGTCCTGCTCAACTAGAGGCTGCAAACTACCAACTAGCGAAGGAAATTTCTGAACGCATACGGACTGAGGAGGTGTTGAGGGAAAACGAACAACGCTGGCAATTAGCTTTGCGCGGTAATAATGATGGGATTTGGGACTGGAATGTTAAAACCAATGAAGTTTTCTTCTCGGCTCGCTGGAAAGAAATGCTCGGTTACGAAGACCACGAAATTTCTAACCATTTAGATGAATGCGTGACACGAGTGCATCCGAACGATATTGAGTGGGTGAAACAAGCGATTCAAGATCACTTTGCTCAGAAAACACCGTTTTACATAACCGAGTATCGAGCTTTATGTAAAGATGGCACCTATAAATGGATTTTAGATCGAGGGCAAGCACAGTGGGATGAAGATGGTAATGTAGTACGAATGGCAGGATCGCATACTGATATTACCGATCGCAAGCAGGCAGAGGAGAAACTAAATAACCTACTTAACCAATTAGAAAGCATGGTTGAGGAAAGGACAGCAGAGTTAACAAGAATCAACAAATCACTACAGACAGAAATTACTGAACGCCAGCGAATAGAACAAGCATTGCGAGAGAGCGAACAGCGATTTCGGGCTGCATTCCATCAAGCTGCTGTTGGTATTGCCCATGTCGCAATCGATGGAAGCTGGTTGTTAGTTAATCAGAAGCTTTGCGATATCCTCGGTTACACACTCGAAGAACTACAGTTGTTAACTTTTCAAGATATTACTCACCCAGACGATCTTAACACTGACCTGAAATATGTTGAGCAGATTTTAGCAGATAATATTCAAACTTACTCGATGGAAAAACGCTATTTTTGCAAAGATAATTCCTTAGTTTGGGTTAATCTCTCTGTGTCTTTAATGCGCGAACCGAATGGAGAGCCAAAATATTTTATTTCTGTGATCGAAGACATTAGCGAACGGAAAGCCGCACAGCGCGAACGCAAAGAGTGGGAGGAGCAAATTAAAGCATCACTTTTAGAAAAAGAGGTGTTATTAAAAGAAATTTACCATCGGGTTAAAAATAATTTACAGGTTATTTCCAGTCTGCTAAACCTGCAATCTGCCTATATCAAAGACAAAGAAGATTTGGTAATATTTCAACAAAGCCAGCAGCGGATTGCATCAATGGCTCTGGTTCACGAAAAATTGTATCAATCTCAAGACTTAGCAAAGATTAATTTGGGTGAATATATTCGAGATTTGGTAGCAAGTTTATTTACTGCTTATGAAGTCAATGAAGAGGCGATCGCTTTGACAATAAATGCCGAAGATTGTATTTATCTCGGCTTAGATACAGCAATTCCTTGTAGCTTAATTATCCATGAGCTTGTATCTAACTCCTTGAAATATGCATTTCCAAAAGGCAGCAATGGTGCAATTAATATTGAAATCAAGAAAATAATTAACAATAGTTTAAGCCTGATAGTTAGTGATAACGGTATTGGCTTACCAGCAAACTTTGATTTTGAAAAAGTCGCATCATTAGGATGGGAGTTGGTAGATGCTTTGACCCATCAGCTAGCAGGAAATCTCAATATTACAGGCTCTACTGGAGTAGAATGTCAGGTGACATTTCCTTTACCATAAATAGACAATCAATAAAAGATGGCAAACGCAAAAATTTTAGTTGTGGAAGATGAAGCTATTGTTGCCAAAGACTTACAATATCGGCTTAAAAAATTTGGTTACACAGTACCTGCTATCGCTTCTTCAGGAGAAGAAGCAATTAATATAGCAATAGAAATATCTCCAGATTTAGTCCTGATGGATATCAAGCTTAAAGGGTCAATGGACGGAATAGAAGCTGCCGAAGAAATCTATAAGCGTTTGGATATTCCAGTAATTTATTTGACTGCTTATGCAGATGATAACACATTAGAACGAGCTAAGATAACTGAGCCGTTTGGCTACTTACTGAAACCTTTTAAAGAAAAAGAGCTAAAAATAAATATTGAAATAACTTTGACTAAACATGGTTTGGAAAGGCAATTAAAAGTTAATCAAAAATGGCTGGATGCACTTTTAAAAAGTATCAGCGATGGTGTGATTGCTAGCGATTTACAAAATTTAATTACTTTTATGAATCCGGTTGCAGAAAATCTGACTGGGTGGAAACAGGAAGAAGCTTGTGGCAGAAATTCCTCAGAAGTATTTAATATTGCTAATGGCGAAACTCATAACCCTATTGCAAGTCCGATTATAAAAGTTCTTCAAGATGGTATTATTGTTGATCTTCCCGCAGAAACAATTCTGATTACTAAAGATGGTGCAGAAATACCAATTGATGACAGTGCTGCACCGATTAAAGATGAAAAAGATAATATTACAGGTGCTGTAATAGTTTTTCGAGATATTACTGAGCGCAAACGAGCGATTGAGGCGCGTCAAAAGCAAATTGAGCAAGAGCAACTTGTAGTCCAATGGGAAGAGATAAATCAACTCAAAAATGACTTTTTGAATTTAGTTTCTCACGAATTGCGATCGCCTCTGAGTAATATCAAGATGATGATTCAAATGATACAACTATATAATAATACTGAGGAAGCTCAACGCTATCTAAAATTAATGGAAAGCGAGTGCGATCGCGAACTAGAATTAATTAACGATCTACTAGACTTACAACGGCTAGAAAGCTCATCCTATCAAGTTATTACACCTGATGCGTTGCTCTTACAACAGTGGTTACTTTGGGTTATCGAGCCATTTGAAATTCGCGTTCAACACCATCAGCAAACTCTACAGGCGAATCTCCCTGCAAACCTCCCGCCGCTACTCTCAGATGGCATTAGCTTAGAACGCATCGTAGTGGAATTGCTCAATAATGCCTGTAAATACACACCTGCGGGTGGTGAAATTGTCTTAAGTGTAAGTCACAATTCCTCGGAAGCGCCTGCAAAAACTATTATTACTGTCAGTAATGCAGCAGAAATTCCGGTGACAGAGTTACCACGGATATTTGATAAATTTTATCGTCTCCACAATGCAGATATCTGGAATCAAGGTGGTTCGGGATTAGGTTTATCTATAGTAAAAAAATTAGTCGAACAATTGCAAGGAAACATTCAAGTAGAAAGTGGCAATGGATGGACTACATTCACTCTGACATTAACTGATTTATAGTACTCGATAAATTAATAGTTGGGCGTTGCATATTTGCGGGATGATTTTACTAGTTTTATGGGATACGCATCTTGCCCGTCCCTTGTATTTCAGGGCGCTCATGTCGCCCACCCTACAATGATATGAGATAATTAAACCAAATTATTAAATATCGAAAAATGTCATTAACTGTATCTTCCACACCTCAAGGTTTTAGTACATTCATCACTAATTTGGGAATACGAGATACAACTGATGATTTTGTATTTATTCAATCATCAGTTCCTTGTGTTGCCGATGGAGTCTTCACTCAAAGTCTTTTTGCTGGGCCAAGTGTTACTATTAGCCGCGATAATTTAAAAGATTCACAAGCACAAGCAATTGTCGTTATATCTAAAAATGCAAATGTAGCTAATGGTTCTGTTGGTATTGCTGATGCCCAAGAAGTTCTGCAATTAGTTGCAGCTGAAACTGGAATTGCTGCACATAATATTGTGATAGCTTCTACAGGTGTAATTGGCAGACGTTATCCCATTGAAAAAATCCAGGCTGGTTTATTAGGATTTGGCAAAAAATTGACTGATGCTGATTTTTATGCTGCCGCTCGTGGGATTATGACCACCGATACAGTAGCGAAGTTAGCTACACGGCAAATAGGAAATGCCAAACTAGTGGGAATTGCCAAAGGTGTTGGCATGATTGAGCCTAATATGGCTACCCTCTTAACTTTCTTTTTTACTGACGCTGCAATTTCTGCAAATAGCCTTCGTTCTATTTTTCGCTCTACTATAGATAAAACATTTAATTGCCTGAGTGTAGATACGGATACTTCCACTAGTGACTCCGCCGTGATTCTAGCTAATGGAATAGCCGGTGAAGTTTCAGAAGCAGATTTTGCTAGTGCATTGCAAGAAGTTGCACAGGAATTAGTGCTGAAAATTGCACGAGATGCAGAAGGTGCTACTAAGATAATTGAGGTAACTGTAGATTCAGCAATTAACTATGCACAAGCTAAAACAGTAGCTAAAGCAATTGTAAATTCACCATTAGTAAAAACTGCTGTTTATGGAGCAGATCCGAATTGGGGACGAGTTGCTATGGCTATAGGTAAATGTGAAAACGAACAGCAGATAAATCAAGATAAAGTTGTTATTAGTTTTGATAATGTGAAAGTTTATCCTAGTAGCTTAACTGAAGAAAATCTAGAACAGTTACGGCAAATTATGTCTAAAGATAAAGTAGATATTCATGTTAGCCTTAATATTGGCGAAGCCTCTGCAACTGTATGGGGTTGCGATCTTTCAGAGGGTTATATAGAAATTAATGGTAAATACTCAACTTGATTAGATTTCTTGCACAAATGTAAAATTTGCCCTCATCCCCCAACCCCTTCTCCCAGTTTTGGGAGAAGAGGAGCGAATTTTAAAGTTACTCTGCCAAGCTTGGGTGAGGGCTTTTGATTCATTGCGCTCGGCGTTGAAGAAAGAGCGTAGCGTCTCGTAGATTAGGGTCAATTAGTGGGGTAAAATTTCTAATTGCCTTTTTAAAGTTAACGTGAGTTCAACAGACCTCTCCCTCCCGGCCTCCCTCTCCTAAAAGGCTACGGTGTACACACAAGTCTGGAGTCGTTTACGAATCTGGTTTTTACCC